>DKBI01000106.1 GCA_002451175.1 Betaproteobacteria bacterium UBA6904 | reverse complement strand
ATCATCCTGTTCCAGGACACGTCGCTCGTCTACGTCATTTCGGCCACCGACTTCCTCGGCGCCGCGGCGAAAGTCGCCAATCGCGACTACCGCCTGGTCGAGATGTACACGTTCGTTGCGGTGGTGTATTTCGCCATCAGCTTCGCCGCTTCGTATTACGTGCGCCGCTTGCAGCTGCGCGTCGCCGTCATCCGCTAGGACTCCGCCCCATGATCTCCATCCGCAACGTCAGCAAGTGGTACGGCACCTTTCAGGTCCTCAGCGAGTGCTCGACCGAGGTGCGCAAGGGCGAAGTCGTCGTGGTGTGCGGGCCGTCGGGCTCCGGCAAGTCGACGCTGATCAAGTGCGTGAATGCGCTGGAGCCGTTCCAGCAGGGCGACATCCGCGTCGACGGCATTTCGGTGGGCGACCCGAAGACGGACCTGCCGAAGCTGCGCTCGCGGGTCGGCATGGTGTTTCAGCACTTCGAGCTGTTTCCGCACCTNNCACGAGATGGGCTTCGCGCGCAAGGTCGCGCACCGCGTGATCTTCATGGATGCGGGCCGCATCGTCGAGGATGCGCCGAAGGAGGAATTCTTCGGCACGCCGCGCGCGGAGCGCGCGCAGCTGTTCCTTTCGAAAATTCTGCAGCACTAGGACAACGGATCATGACGACCACCGTGGCATTCATCGGGCTGGGCGCGATGGGTTCGCGCATGGCGCAGAACCTGATCTCCGCGGGATTCGCGCTGCGCGTCTTCAACCGCGACCGCGCCAAGGCGGCGGCGGCCGGCGCCGGCGCCGCCGTGTGCGATTCCCCGGCGGACGCTGCGCGCGGCGCGCAATTCGTCTGCTCCATCGTCTCGGACGACGCAGCGACCCGCGAGGTCATGCTGGGCGCGGCCGGGGTCCTGTCCGCCGCGGCGCGCGGCACCGTCATCCTCGACGCAAGCACGAATACCCCGGCGATGGCGCGCGAAGTGTCCGCCGCCGCCGCGGCGAAGGGATGCCACTATCTCGACTGCCCGGTGTCGGGATCGATTGCGCAGGCCCAGAGCCGCGAACTGGTGTTCATGGTCGGTGGCGACGCGAGCGCCTTCGCCAGCGCGCAGCCGCTCTTCGCGGCGATGGGCCGGCTCGCCCGGCGCATGGGCGACGCGGGAACGGGCGCGACGATCAAGCTGATCAACAACATGCTGTCCGGAATCACCACGGCCGCGCTCGCGGAGGCGGCCCAGGTGGCCGAGGCGGCAGGGCTCGACCGCGCGGCAACGCTGGAAATCCTGGCGGAGGGCGCGACGGGCTCGCGCCTGCTGAAAACGAAACTGCCGAAGATGTTCAACCGGGACTTCACGCCGCAGTTCCAGCTCGAGCTCATGGAAAAGGATCTGCGGTATTTTCTCGCGCTCGCGGGCGACGTTGACCGCCCCGCGCCCATCACCTCACTGGTGCGAAGCCAGTACCAGTCCGGGCGCAGATCGCAGCTCGGCAAGCTCGACACCTGTGCCGTTTTTCTGCAAGTGAGCGGCGAGCCGCAGCGCAAGGCCTGACGTGCTCCGGCGCGCCGGAGTGGACATCCGGGTGCTGTTCGCCCTGTTCACGCTATCCGGCTTCACCGGGCTGATCTACGAGTCGCTCTGGTCGCACTACCTGAAGTTGTTCCTCGGCGCGGCGGCGTTTGCGCAGTCGTTCGTGCTCGTCGCTTTCATGGGCGGCATGGCGCTCGGCGCCTGGCTGGCCAGCCGGTGGAGCGCGCGCCTGTCGAACCTGCTCGCGGCGTATGGCTGGATCGAGATCGCCATCGGCGTCGCGGCGTTCGCCTTCGACCCGCTCTTCGTCGGGTTGACGCAGACGTCGCTCGATCGCGTGTTCCCGATGCTCGGCACGCCCGCCACGATCGAGACGTACAAGTACGCGCTCTGCGCGCTGCTGATCGTGCCGCAGACGGTGCTGCTCGGCATGACGTTCCCGCTCATGAGCGGCGCCATCATCCGCAGGGCACCTGAAGCGAGCGGGCACCATCTTGCGCTGCTCTATTTCACGAACTCCATCGGCGCCGCGCTCGGCGCACTCGCCACGGCGTTCTGGCTGCTGAGCTGGTGGGGCCTTCCCGGCACCATGCGCTTTGGCGGCGTCCTCAACGTCGCGCTCGCAGCGGCCGTGCTCTGGCTTGCGCGCAGCGCGGAGCCCGCGCCGGCCCCGGCGCGCGTTTCGGCCGGGCTCCCGGCTCCCGCGGACCATCGGCTGGCGCGCCTGCTGCTCGCCGCGGCGTTCCTCACGGGCGCCGCGTCGTTCATCTACGAGATCGTCTGGATCCGCATGCTGTCGCTGGTGCTCGGGGCCTCGTTCCAGGCCTTCGAGCTGATGCTCTCGGCGTTCGTGACCGGCCTTGCGCTGGGCGGGCTGTGGGCGCGCCGGCGGATTGACCGGCTCGACAATCCGGTGCGCTTCGGCGGCCTCATCCAACTCGCCATGGGCCTCGCCGCGCTGGCGACGTTATTCGTCTATCACGCGAGCTACGACTGGATGGCTTGGGCGCTGGCGGTCCTGAATCGCGGCGACGCCAGCTATCCCTTGTTCACCCTGTTCAGCCATGCGATTGCGTTCGCGGTCATGCTGCCGGCGACGTTTCTCGCGGGCGTGACCCTGCCGCTCTTCACCTACACCCTGCTGCGCGGCGGCCACGGGGAGCGGGTCATCGGCCAGGTGTACGCGGCGAACACGCTGGGGGCGATTGTCGGCGTGCTGATCGCGGTGCATGTCTTGATGCCCGAGCTGGGCGTCAAGCTGGCGTTGATCTCCGGTGCGTTGCTGGACATGTTGCTGGGCGGGTGGCTGTTGCGCGTCTCAGGCGTTCCTGCGCAGCGGCGCGAAGCGTTCGCCGCCATCGCCATTGGCCTGATGGCGGCAGTCGTTGCGCTGCGCGCGGACGTCTTGAAGCCGGAGCGGCTGGCATCCGGGGTGTTCCGCTACGGGAAGGCGCAGCCGGAGACCGAGCGTATCGCTTTCTACAGGGACGGCAAGACGGCCTCCGTGGCGGTACGCGTGAACGACGAAGGATGGGCCGCCATCGTGACGAACGGCAAGCCGGATGCCGCGTTGCGCCTGGATCCGGCTCGACCGCCGGTGGAGGATGAGTACACGATGACGCTGCTCGGGGCGCTCCCGCTCCTCCTGAAGCCGGATGCACGCGCCATCGCCAACATCGGGTTCGGGTCGGGGATGACCGCCGACGTGCTGCTCTCGCATCGCGGCCCGGCCGTCCTCGACACGATCGAGATCGAGCCTGCCATGGTGGCGGGGGCGCACGGCTTCGCCGGGCGAATCCGGCGGCCGTTCGACGATCCGCGCAGCCGGGTGCACTTCGAGGATGCGAAGACTTTCTTCGCGAGCCGTTCGCAGCGTTATGACGTGATCGTCTCGGAACCCTCGAACCCGTGGGTCAACGGCGTCGCCAGCCTGTTCACGACGGAGTTCTATGGCGCAATCAAACATCACCTGGCGCCCGGGGGCCTGCTGGTGCAATGGGTGCAACAGTACGAATTCGATGACCGGCTGCTCGGATCCGTCCTCGCGGCGCTGCGGGAGAATTTCGTCGACTTTGAATTGTGGGAGGCGGCTCAAGGCGATCTCATCGTCGTCGCCTCTGCGGACGGACCGCTTCCACGACTCGTCGCGTTGCCGCCGGGTGAACCCGCGTTTCTCGAGCAACTGAAGCGCATCGGCATCACGAGAGGCGACCAGATCGCGGCGCGGCATCTGGGAAATCGCCAGCATCTCATGCGCGTCTTCGAACCGCTGGGCGCACCCGTCAATTCGGATTTCCAGCCGTTTGTGCAGGTCCACGCGGCGCGCGCCCGCTACGTTGGGAGCTATGCCGCGGGGGCCCTGGAAGTGGCGCTTGCGCCGGTACCAGTGGTCGAGATGCTGACCGGAACCGAAACGGGCTTTCTGGCAGAGCGCGACCGCGGGCCGACGTCCGGTGTCCTGATCCGTGCGCAGCAAAGCGCGCTGGAGCTCATGGACCACCTGCTGAATGCGGCGTTGGATCCTTCGCGCACGGTCGATCCTGCGCTACGCCGCACTCTGTACGCCCTCACGCGTCCGCGGGCGCTGTGCGGCGCCTCGCCACCGTCTGCCGAGGTCCTGGAGGAGTTGCAGAACGCTGCCGCGCAAACGCTCGCGCGGATCCCGCCCGACCGGCTGGAGGAACTCTGGACAAGACCGCGGTGGATCGGATGCCGCCTCGATGAGACCAGCACCGAAGTCAGGCACCGGTTCGACCTGTACGGCGCCATCGCGCGACGCGACGGGCAACAGATGCTGGAACGCGCACGTGCCACGCTGGAGCGCGATGCTCAGGGCGACGTGGCCTGGAGACGGTTTGTACTGGTTGCAGGTCTCCTGGGCGCGAAGGCGATGGGGCGCGACGAGGAGGCGGCCCGGCTGTGGCGCACTTACCGAGGCAAGTTGTTCAAGGAGGACAATCTGCCCGCGTACGTCGTTTACCTCGTGAACTGGACGCCCTAGGCTGACGCATTGCGCGATAGCGCACGGTCACGGGTCTGGCGAAGGACGGATCACCGGGACGCCAATGCATTCCTGCGAATCGCCGCCAGGGTCGTATTCGGGGTGATCGCTTCCGGATCGATGCGCACTTCGATCACCGCGAACGTGCCGGAGGCCCGCGCGCGCTCGAATGCGGGCGCAAATCCCGCCGTTTCGTCAACGCGCTCGCCGTGGCCGCCGAAGGCGCGCGCGTAGGCGGCAAAGTCCGGATTTCTCAGCTCCGTGCCGGTCACCCGTTCCGGAAACTCGCGTTCCTGGTGCATGCGGATCGTGCCGAACATGCCGTTGTTCACCACGATGACGATCGGCTTTGCGCCGTACTGGGCCGCCGTGGCCAGTTCCTGGCCGTTCATGAGGAAATCGCCGTCACCCGCCCAGGAAACGACGACGCGGCCTGGATGCGCAATCGACGCACCGACTGCGGAGGGCACGCTGTAGCCCATCGACCCGCTCGTCGGCGCCAGCTGCGTGCGGGCACGCTTGTAGCGGAAATGCCGGTTGAGCCAGACCGCAAAATTGCCGGCCCCATTGGTGACGATGGCATCCTCCGGCAAATTTTCCGAAAGCCATGAGGCAATGTCGCCGAGTTGCACGGCCCCGGGCATGGGCCTGGGGCTCGCCCAAGCCTCGTAGTCCGCTCGCGCCTCTCGGGCCCATGCCGCCCATCGGTGGCCATCGACACGCAGCGACGACAGGGCGGCGGCGAACTGTGCCATGCCCGAATTGATCGGCAGGCGGGGCACGTACACGCGCCCCAGCTCTTCCGCGCCTGCGTGAACGTGCACGAGCCGCTGCCGCGGCACCGGCGCCTCCAACAGCGTGTACCCGCTGGTCGTGATCTCGCCCAGGCGCGCGCCGATCACCAGCAGGAGATCCGCATCCTTGACGCGCTGCGCCAGCTTTGGATTGATCCCGATGCCGACGTCGCCCACGTACCAGGGGCTGCGATTGTCGATGTAATCCTGCCGGCGAAACGAGCACGCCACGGGCAGACCCGCGCCCTGCACCCAGGCCTGTACGCCAGCGAGCGCCTCGGGGTCCCAGCCGCCGCCCCCGACCACGACGAGCGGACGCTGCGCGTCGGCCAGCAGGTGCTCCAACTCCGCCAGATCGCGCGCCGCAGGCGCCCCCCGTGCGACCCGGTAGCGCGGCGTGTCGGCGACCGCGGCCTCCTCGTAGAGCATGTCCTCGGGAAGGGCCAGCAGCACGGGGCCCGGGCGCCCCGCCATCGCCGTGTGGAAAGCGTGGCTCACGTATTCCGGAATGCGCTCCACGCGGTCGATCTGACCGACCCATTTCGTCAGCGGGCCATACATGCGTCGGTAGTCGATTTCCTGGAACGCCTCGCGCTCCAGCATGTCGGTGCCCACCTGCCCGACGAAAATCACCATCGGCGACGAATCCTGCATCGCGGTATGCACGCCGACCGATCCGTTGGTTGCGCCGGGCCCGCGGGTGACGAACAGGACGCCGGGTTCGCCGCTCAGCTTGGCGCAGGCCTCCGCCATGTAGGCGGCGCCGCCCTCCTGCCTGCAGATGACGAATTGCAGCCGGTCGCGAACGTCGTGCAGTCCGTCGAGCACCGGCAGATAGCTCTCGCCCGGAACGCCAAAAGCGAGCCTCACGCCCTGCGCGACGAGCGCATCCGCCAGCAGCCTGCCGCCGTGGCGTCGGCCCGGCGACGCGCTCACGGCGCCCCCCGGCCGAACGCATCGCGCAGCCGCGCGCAGCATTCGGCCACGGCCTCGTTCGCCGTCTCGACCACGCCGCCGAAAAGAATGAAGCCGTGAATCATGTCGGCAAATTCTCGATAGGCCACTTGAACGTTCTCCTTCGCAAGGCGCGCCGCGTACGCGCGGCCCTCGTCCAGCAACGGATCAAATCCTGCGGTCAGCACGAAGGCGGGCGGCAGGCCCTCCAGGGTCTGCGCGAGCAGCGGCGACGCCCGCCAATCCGTCCAGTCCTCGGCGCGCGGCAGATAGTGCCCGCGAAAATACTCGATCGACTCGCGCGTCAGCAGGTAGCCTTCGCCGTTGCTCGCGTGCGACGGAAAGCCGCAGCGTTGGTCGGTCGCCGGATAGATCAGCAGTTGGAAGCACAGGGCCGGACCGCCCTGGTCGCGCGCATCCAGGGCGACCACGGTCGCCAGATTTCCGCCTGCGCTGTCGCCGCCCACCGCGATGCGCGCCGGGTCGATATGCAGCTTTGCCGCCTGCGCCGCAATCCATCGCGTGGCGGCGACCGCGTCCTCGACCGCCGCGGGAAACGGATCCTCCGGGGCGACGCGGTACTCCACCGAGAAGACGGTGCAGGCCGCGCCTCGGGCCAGTTGCCGGCAGAGCACGTCGTGCGTATCCAGGTCGCCGATCGTCCAGCCGCCGCCGTGCAGATAGACCAGCGCAGGCAGCGCCTCATTCTCCGGGATGCCGGGCGGGCGGTACTCGCGCAGCGCCACGCGCCCGTCCACCACGCGGAGCCTCACGGTGCCCACCTCGGGAGGCGGCGGCGCGAGGACCGCGCGCGTGTCGCGATACAGGCGCCGGGCCACGTGCGGCGGCACCGTGTGATACAGCGGCAGCGGGGAACGTGCTGCGCGCTCCAGTAGCTGGAGTACCTGCGGATGCGGCGCACTCACGTCGTTTCCTTCCGACCGGCGCGCGGTGCCGCCCATGCGTTGGCCATGCCACCCTCGTTCGCTATGCGGTGATTATAGGGTCCGTCGTCCGCCCGGCCGTGAGGTATAGTCAAGCGCCATGGATGACATCAACACGCTGCGGCGCATCCTCGGCGAAAACCGCGTGATCGCGGTCGTGGGCCTCTCGGCGGACTGGCATCGCCCGAGCTACTTCGCCGCAAAGTACATGCAAGAGCACGGTTATCGCATCGTTCCGGTCAACCCCCGGTACGCCGGGCAGCCGCTGCTGGGCGAGCCCTGCTACGCGAGCCTGCGGGACATTCCGACGCCGGTCGGCATCGTGGACGTTTTCCGCAAGACCGAGGACGTCCTGCCGATCGCGGAAGATGCGATTGCGATCGGCGCCAAGGTTCTCTGGCAGCAGATCGGCGTGAAGAACCGCGCGGCACAGGACCGCGCCCTCGCGGCCGGGCTCGATGCGGTGATGGATCGCTGCGTGAAGATCGAGCATGGCCGCCTGTTCGGCGGGCTGAACTGGGTCGGCGTCAACACCCGGGTCGTGTCTGCCAGGCGGCCGCGCGGGCTCGCCTACTGAGCCGTTCCGATGCCCGATCGCGCCTTCGGCATTGAAACGCTTTGTCTGCACGCCGGCCAGATCCCGGACCCGGCGACCGGGGCGCGCGCCGCACCGATCTACCAGACGACCTCGTTCGTCTTCGATTCCGCGGACCACGCCGCGAGCCTGTTCAATCTGCAGACCTTCGGCAACGTCTATTCCCGCATCTCGAACCCGACGGTCGCGGTGCTCGAGGAGCGCGTGGCGGCGCTCGAGAACGGCCGCGCGGCGCTCGCCTGCGCCACGGGTCAGGCGGCCGAGGCGACGGCGCTGCTGACGCTGGCGAAGAGCGGCGACCACATCGTCTCCGCCTCGACGCTGTACGGGGGCACGCACACGCTGCTCGGCGTCAATCTGCAAAAGCTCGGCGTGGAGACCACCTTCGTCGATCCCGACGACCCGGCGAATTTCCGCCGCGCCCTGCGGCCGAACACGAAGCTGCTGTACGCCGAAACGCTGGGCAATCCGCTCATCAATATCGTGGACATCGAGGCGCTCGCCGCGATTGCGCGCGATGCCGGCGTTCCGCTGGTGCTCGACAACACGGTGCCCTCGCCGTACCTGTGCCGGCCGCTCGATTGGGGCGCGGACATCGTCCTGCATTCGGCGACCAAGTACCTGGGCGGGCACGGCACCACCATGGGCGGCGTGATCGTCGAGGCGGGCCGCTTCAACTGGGGCAACGGGAGGTTTCCCGAGTTCACGACGCCCTCCCCCGGCTACCACGGCGTCGTCTTCTTCGAGACGTTCGGCGACTTCGGTTTCACGATGAAGGCGCGCATGGAGACGATGCGTACCTTCGGACCGGCGCTGTCGCCGATGAATGCCTGGCTCCTGCTGCAGGGCGTGGAGACGCTGCCGGTGCGCATGGATCGTCATTGCGCGAATGCCCTGGCCGTGGCGCGCTTTCTCGCCGATCACCCGCGCGTGACCTTCGTCAACTATCCGGGACTGCCCGGCAGCCGGTACCACGCGCTGGCGAGCAAGTACCTGCCGAAAGGCGCCTCCGGGCTGCTCAATTTCGGCGTCAGGGGCGGCGCCAGGGCCGGCGAGCGCTTCATCGAGGCCGCGCAGTTCATGAGTCATCTCGCGAACATCGGCGACGCGAAGACGCTGATCATCCATCCCGCCTCCACGACGCATCGCCAGATGAGCGAGGAAGAGCAGCGCAGGGCCGGCGTCGCGCCGGACATGATCCGCATGTCGGTCGGCATCGAATCGATCGACGACATCCTGTGGGACATCGACCAGGCGCTTCAGGCGTCGGCCAAGGCATGATTACCTACGACATCGTCGAGCACGGCAAACCGCTGCAGCGCGTCGCCCGCGACACGCCGCGGCCGCAGGGAACCGAAGTCCTGGTGCGCGTCACGCGCTCCGGCGTGTGCCACACGGATCTGCACATCTGGGACGGGTACTTCGACCTCGGCGGCGGCAAGCGCTTCTACGTCAAGGATCGCGGCTGCGTGCCGCCGTTCACCATGGGTCACGAGCCGCTGGGCGTCGTCGAGGCGCTCGGCCCGCGCGCCCGCGGCGTCCGGCCCGGCCAGAAGCGTCTGGTCTATCCGTGGATCGGCTGCGGAACCTGTGCCGTGTGCCGCGACGGCCTCGACAATTACTGCCTGCAGCAACGGTTCGTCGGCATCTTCAGGCCGGGCGCCTATGCGACGCACCTCCTGGTGCCCCATCCGCGCTATCTGCTGGACGTGCGCGGCATCGACGACGGCTTCGCGGCGACGCTCGCCTGCTCGGGGCTGACGGCCTACAGCGCGATCGGCAAGCTGCCGCCGCTGCACCGCCGCGACTGGGTCGCGGTGATCGGCTGCGGCGGGCTCGGGCTTGTGGCGGTGTCGCTGCTGCGCGCCCAGGGCGTGCGCAACGTCGTCGCCTGCGACATCGAGCCCTCGAGGCTTGCGGCGGCCAAGCGGCTTGGCGCGACGCGAATCCTCGATACCCGGACGCAGAACGCCGCAGCGGCACTGCAGACTCTGGCAGACGGCAGCCTTGCCGCGGCGATCGATTTCGTCGGCATGCCCGCCACACATGCGCTGGCGTATCCGAGCCTTCGCAAGGGCGGCCGCTACATCCTGTGCGGCCTGTTCGGGGGCGAAGTCACGCTCCCTCTGCCGCCGATCGCGCAACGCGCCGTCGCTGTCATGGGGTCGTATGTCGGCAGCCTGCAGGAACTGAAGGCGCTCGTCGCGTTGGTGAAGAAACGCAGGCTCAAGCCCATGCCCGTCACGACGCGACCGGCAAAGGACGTCGGCGCGGTGCTCAACGAGTTGCGCGCCGGAAACGTTCTCGGTCGCATCGTGCTGGATTTCGAACACGCCACCTGACCCGACGTCATGACCGACTTTTCCTGGAACAATCCGTACGCTTGGCCCCGCAAACCCGTGCTCGCGCCGAACGTCGTCGCGACCTCGCAGCCGCTGGCGGCGCAGGCCGGGCTGCAGATGCTCGCGGCGGGGGGCAACGCCGCGGACGCCATCGTCGCCACGGCGATCACCCTGACGCTGGTGGAACCCGTCTCGAACGGCATCGGATCCGATGCCTACGCGATCCTGTGGGACGGCTCGCAGCTCCACGGCCTGAACGCGTCGGGCCGTTCCCCTGCGGCGTGGACCGCGGACTATTTTGCCGGGCGCACGGCGATGCCGGCGCGCGGCTGGAATACCGTCAGCGTTCCCGGCTGCGTCTCCGCGTGGCGCATGCTGTCGGAGCGATTCGGCAAGCTGCCGTTCGAGCGCCTGTTCGAACCGGCCATGCGCTACGGGCGCGAGGGCTACCTCGTGTCGCCCACGATCGCCGGTCAATGGGCGAATCAGGTTGCCGAGCTGCGCGACCAGCCCGGATTCGCAGCTGCGTTCCTGCCGCAGGGCCGCGCGCCCCGCGCCGGCGAGCGCTTCCACTTTCCCGAGCATGCCGCAACGCTGGAGAAGATCGCCGCGACGCGCGGCGAGGCGTTCTACCGCGGCGAACTCGCGGAGCGGATTGCGGCCCACGCCGGCGCGAACGGCGGCGCGATGAGCGTCGCGGACCTTGCCGCGCACACGTCGGACTGGGTGACGCCCCTGCAGGTCGACTATCGGGGCTACACGCTGCACGAGCTGCCGCCCAACGGCCAGGGCATCGTGGCGCTGATCGCGCTCGGCATCCTGCGTCATTTCGACCTCGCGAGCCATGCGGTCGACGGCCCGGACAGCCTGCACCTGCAAATCGAGGCCGTGAAGCTCGCCTTTGCCGACGCCTGGCGTTACGTCGCCGACCTCGATCACATGGAGTTCCCGCCGCAACGCCTGCTCGATGCCGGCTACCTCGAGCAGCGTGCGCGGCTGATCGACCCCAAGCACGCGCAGGATTTCGGACCGGGCGCGCCGCCCAAGGGCGGCACCGTCTACCTGACCGCCGCCGACGCCGCCGGCATGATGGTCTCCTACATCCAGTCGAATTACATGGGGTTCGGCTCGGGCGTCGTGGTGCCGGGAACGGGCATTTCCTTGCAGAATCGCGGTGCCACGTTCGTCCTGCGACCCGGCCATCCGAACTGCGTCGGCCCGCACAAGCGCCCCTACCAGACGATCATCCCCGGATTCGTCACCCGCGACGGGCTTCCGGTAATGAGCTTCGGCGTCATGGGCGGCACGATGCAGCCGCAGGGGCATGCGCAGGTCATGGTGCGCATCGCGGACTACGGGCAGAGCCCGCAGGCGGCCTGCGACGGCCCGCGGTTCCGTTTCGTCCAGGGGCTGGATGTCAGCGTCGAGGACGGCTATCCGGCCGCGTCGCTCGAGGCGCTCAAGCAACGCGGCCACCGCATCGTCACCGTGGACGACTACAACCAGTTCGGCAGCGCCCAGCTGATCTGGAAACTGGACGGCGGCTACTTCGCCGCCAGCGACCCGCGCCGCGACGGCCAGGCCGTCGGATTCTGACGAGAACCGCCATGCTGAAAATCTGGGGGCGCACCAATTCCGTCAACGTCAAGAAGGCGCTGTGGTGCGCGGAGGAACTCGGACTCCGATACCAGCGCGTCGATGCAGGACTGAAATTCGGCGTCGTGGACACGCCCGAATACCGCCGCATGAATCCCAACGGGCTCGTACCGACCCTCGAAGACGACGACTTCGTTCTCTGGGAGTCGCATGCCATCGTGCGGTATCTTGCAGCGAAGCATGGCGCCGGAGGCCTCTGGCCCGCCGGCCTGCGGCAGCGCGCGGATGCGGACCGGTGGATGGACTGGGCCTTCACCTTCCAGGCGGCGTTTCGCCCGGTGTTCTGGGGACTGATTCGCACGCCACCGGAGCAGCGCGACGCCGCCGCGATCGAGGACGGGCGCCTGAAGTCCGGCAAGCTGCTCGACATTCTGGACGCCGCACTCGCCACCCGCCGCTACGTGGCGGGGGATGCGCTCACGATGGGCGACATTCCCATCGGTTGTCACGTGCAGCTCTGGATGCGCCTGCCGATCGATCGGCCGCGCCATCCGCACCTCGAGGCGTGGTTCGCGCGCCTGCTCGAGCGCCCGGCCTATCGCAAGGTCGTCGACATCGCGCTTTCGTAGGCGTCGAGCCGGCGCTGCCGCGCCGGCCCATCGAGCGCCGCCAGCGCCCGGACATCGTCGTAGAAGCCGCGCAGGTCGCCCGCCCGCAACTCCAGCATGCGCTCGAAGGCGCGCACGCGCTGCGAGTACGTCGCGTAGGAAACCAGCAGGGCATTGTTTGCCGCGGCGCCGGTGCGCTCGGCATAGCGCTTGAACACGGGATCTGCAGCGAGTTCTTCGAATACGGCGCGTTTGCGCATGCGCTTGGTCTGCGGCGTTTCGCCGCCCGCGTAGATCGCGCGCAATCGCGTCCTCGCGGCCTCGATCGCCTGCGCGAGCTGACGCTCCGTCTGCCGCGCCGTCCGGTACCGGTCCAGATCCGCCTCGCGGCCGTTCGCCGAGAACCAGCGGCGCACTCCTTCGCGCTCGACCACCACGGCGAACGACTCATTGAAGGTGGAGTCGTCCTTCACGTACACGACCTGATGGGCGAGCTCGTGAAACAGGAGCCTGGCAAGCTCCGCCTCGGGCCAGGCGATGAAGGTCGACAGCAGGGGATCGTCGAACGCGCCGAGCGTCGAATAGGCGGGAACCCCCAGCACGGCCACGTCCAGCTGCCGCGCACGCAGGCGCGCCGCGTGCCGCTCGGCGTCCGCCCGGTCGAAGAAACCCCGGTAAGCGACGCACCCCGCGACCGGAAAACACGACAGCACCGCGTCCACCGAGAACTCCTCCGCCGCAAACACGTTCCAGACGGCATAGGACCGCGAGAGATCGGCGAAGCGACGATAACTGCCATTGTCGGGCAGTCCGAGTTCCCGGGAAGCGAAGTCCCGCAGCCGTTGCGCGAGCGCAAGCTGCTCGCGCAGCGCCTGGGGCGTTTGCCCGTCCGCCAGCAACGCGTCGACCGGACGCGCGCGCCGCATCAACTCGAGATGCCCGCCGACGACCTGCGCGTAGTACGACGCCGACTCGCATCCGGCGAGCAGCAGCACCCCGGCCAGCGCCAGCGCGCTAGATCGCCGCATGCTGGAATCTTGCATCGCGCAGGAACCTGGCGGTTTGGGCCGCGACCCGCGCGGACAAGACCATCGCGCTGTGGCTGACGGGCAGCACGACGCGATCGCGCATGCCCTCCACATCGGTCTCGGCGACGCACACGACGCCGTCGTTCGCGCCAGGAAGCCGGCCGATCGCGCGCCCGAGGCCGATCGGCGTCGACCCCGCGATGACCCCCAGCGGCTCGGGGCGCGTCCAACGCGCCTTGCGGCCCTCGCGCCACAACGCCTCGCTGCGGCCCAGCATCCAGCGACCCACGCCGTTGCGCGCGAGGCGCTGCCCCGAAGAACTTCCCGACGCCGGCGTGCCAAGCAAGACGACGCCGCCGGTTTCCACGGCCGCATCCCGCTCGAGCGCCTCCAGGATCACGAGACCGCCCAGGCTGTGACCGACAAAGTGCGCTTTCCCCACGCCGCGCGCGAACCGCGAAAGGCGCTCGGCGTTCACTTCGATCGGGTGGGTCCGTCCGCCATAGCGAAAGATGTGACAGTGATGGCCCTGCGCGCCAAGCCGCGCGGCGAGCACCGACATCGCAAGCGCGGGCGCCCACAATCCATGCAGCAGGATCAGCTCCGTGGTCATCCGTTCAGGATCGGATCGGTTCCCGGCTCGTCCCGCTTGGCGCGCGAGGCGAGCAGCCAGGCGCCCACGGTCAGCGCGGGCACGCCGAACACGGCAAAGGCGACAGCATAGCTGGAGGTCAGCGCCAGCACGGCGTTGAACGCGGGCGGCGTGACGACGACTCCCAGGAACGTGAAGAACAGGCAGCCGCCCGTCGCTTCGCTCGTCCGATTTGCCGGCGCGAGCCGCGCGACCTCGGCCAGGTAGACGCCGTTCCAGCCAACCGCCGTGGCGCCGAAGAATGCGGCGAACAGAAACAGCAGCCAAGACGACCAGTCCGGCGATGCAGCAAGCGTCGCCAGCGCGGAGACCCCCATGCCCGCGCCGAGCAAGCCCAGCATCGTCCGGCGGGCGAACATGCGGTCCGCCAGGACGCCCCAGAGCAAACGGCCGCCCACGCTCGCGACCTGTGAGACGGCCATGACCATGCCGGCGAGCACCAGGGTCATGGCAAAGCTCTCGGTCAGGAACGTCACGAGATACGTCACCAGCGTGATCTGCACGCCACCGTAGACGAACGAGGTGACGGCCATGCGCCGCAGGCTCGGCGTCTGCAGGACGAGCAGCACGGGCGCCGCAACGGCACGCAGCGATAGCGGCGCATCCGGCTGCAACTGCCCGTCGTAGCGCGCCCGCAGGGGTTCGATCGCCAGCGCGAGCAGGACACAACCGAGGCCGATGATCCACGCCGCGATGCGCCAGTCGAACGCAAGAATCAGCGCCGGCACGGCCGCTCCCGCGATCGCCCCGCCGAGCGGAACGCCGGTCTGTTTGATCGAAAAGGTCAGGGCAATCGTAGTCGGCGGCGAGGCCCGCAGCAGGATGTGCGAGCTGGCTGGCGTAGAGGGCCCGTAGCCCAAGCCAATGACGAACGCGCCGAGCAACACGAAGGGCAGCGACGCGGTCGCGGCAAGCGCGAGACCAGCGAGACACAGCACCAGGCCGACCTGACTGACGCGGATCGCGCCCAGGCGCGCCATCCAGCCCCCGGCCGTCACCGACCCGAGCATTGAACCGAGATATACGACCGTGATGAACCAGCCAACGGCATTCGGCGACAGACCCAGGGCGCGCGCCGCGACGGGCGCCATCACCGGCGCGCAATAGACCGCTACGGCGACGAGCGTCTGGATCGCGAGCGTCGCCGCCAGCGCGAGCCAGGGGAGCCGGGCGCCTTCCGCAGCCGCGGAGCCGCCCGGTTCACTCGTCACCTTTCACCGCTTTCAGCAGGCGCTCCGCCCGATACACGATCGGGTAGTCCACCATGTGTCCGTCGAGCTGGATCGCTGCAGACCCCGTCGCCTCCGCAGCCCGAAAAGCCGCGACGATGCGCTCCGCCTCCGCGATCTCTTCGACGCTGGGGCCATAACCCTCGTTTGCATCGGTGACCTGGTCGGGGTGGATGCAAAGCCTTCCCTGAAATCCGCCGCGCCGGCTGCGCCCGATCGCCCGCTGGAAACCATCGCGGTCCTTGAAATGGAACCACGGGCTGTCGATGGGCGCCTCCAGTCCGGCGCTGCGCGAGGCCAGCACGACGCGTGCGCGGGCATCGGCCAGCTCCGGTTCATCGTGCGTGGGCGAAAGGCCGAGATCGTGGCTGTAGTCTCCGGCGCCGAAAGCGACCCGGCGCACCCGCCAGACGCCCGAGTAGGGTTTCAGGCTGCGCGCCTGCAGGATGCGATCGATCCGTGACAGCCCGACGGCCGTCTCGATCATCGGCATCAGGTCGAGCGACCCCACGGCCAGCCCCCGCTCCTGCTCGAGGTTGGCGAGCAGCCAGTCAATCGCGTGCAGGTCCGCCGCGCTCTCGACCTTGGGCAAGACGACGCCCGCGACCCCGGGCCCGATCGTCTCCAGCAGATCGCGGAAGCAGAATGGCGTGCCCATGGCATTCACCCGCACATAACCGCGGCCGGGTCGCGACGGGTCGGATAGAGCGGCCGCGACTGGCTTGCGCGCGCCCGGCTTGTCGGAGACCGCGACCGAATCCTCGAGATCCAGAATCACGACATCCGCGCCCAGGGTAAACGCCTTGGCGACTCGCCGTGGATGATTGCCGGGGGCGAACAGGAACGAACGGAAGAACGGCATTTCAAGCTCCCTTGGTCAGGGCCGGGCGCCAGCCATTTCGCCGCGGGCGCAAGGTGATCGCGCCGCCGGTTCAGACCACGCCACGCGTCCCAGGGTCGGCTCCTATGTACCACGAAAGGCCGCGCGGCACGTTGACGCGCATCGCCGCTTCCCGGCACGCGGCGCACGGTACGTTGTGCGAAAATCAACGTCAAGAATCATGCAGCGGGAATTCCTCGACGCGCTCGCCGGCATCGTCGGCGCGCCCAACGTGCTCACCGGCGCGCAGGAGATTGCGCCCTTTTGCGTCGACTGGCGGCGCCAGTACAGGGCGGCCGCGGAAGGCGTGGTGCGCCCGGGCAGTACCGCCGAGGTGGCAAGCGTGGTGAACCTCTGCGCGCAGCGCGGGGTCGCAGTCGTGCCGCAGGGAGGCAACACCGGGTTGGCGGGCGGCTCGGTTCCGGCCGGCTGCGGACCGGAGTTGGTGGTTTCTCTTTCGCGCCTGAACCGCATCCGCAACCTCGACGCCCTGGACGACACGCTGACCGCCGAAGCCGGTTGCGTGCTGGCCCAGCTGCAGCAGGCCGCTCTCGGCGCCGAGCGCTATTTTCCGGTGTCCCTGGCGGCCGAAGGCAGCTGCCAGCTGGGCGGCATCCTGTCCACCAACGCGGGCGGCGTGAACGTGCTGCGCTATGGCAATGCGCGCGAACAGGTGCTCGGTCTCGAAGTGGTGCTTGCCGACGGCCGGGTCTGGGATGGGCTGCGCAGCCTGCGCAAGGACAACACGGGCTACGACCTCAAGCACCTGTTCATCGGTGCCGAGGGCACGCTNNGCCGTGCTCCGGCTGCGACCCCGACCGACCTGCAGCGCGACCGCGTGGATCGCCACGGACGCCCCCGCCTCGGCCGTCAAGCTTCTCGCGCGTCTGCGGGCCCGTCTGGGAGATCGCGTCAGCGCGTTCGAACTGATCTCGCGCCGCTGTCTCGAGGCAGTGCTCGGACACGTCCCGCAGACGCGAGACCCACTCGGCGATCCGCACCCTTGGTACGTGCTCGCCGAGTTCGAAGGCATGGGCGAGTCCGCGCCGCTGCGCGAGCAGCTCGAGCTGGCGCTGGCCGACAGCGCGCAGCACGCCGAACTGCGCGATGCCGCGGTCGCGGCGACGCAGGCGCAGTCGGCCGCGCTCTGGCGCATACGCGAGTCGATACCCGAAGCGCAATTCGCCAACGTCAAGCACGATGTCTCGGTCGCCGTGTCGCGTGTCCCGGCGCTCATCGAGCGCATCGAGGGCGCGCTGCCCCAGGCGTTTCCGGGGGCATGCAGCTTCATTTTCGGCCACGTCGGCGACGGCAATCTGCACTACAACATCGGCATGGGCGATGCCGCCGCCACTGCGCAGTTCATGCAACGGCGCGAAGCGGTCAACGCACTCGTGTACGAGGCCGTGAGCGCGCTCGGCGGCTCGATTTCCGCGGAGCACGGCATCGGGCAGCTGAAGCGCGTAGAACTCGCCCATCGCAAGTCCCCGCTGGAACTCGAACTGATGCGTACGCTGAAACGCGCCCTCGACCCCGGCGGCCTCATGAATCCGGGCAAAGTGCTCTAGCGCCCGTCCGTCGCCGCAGTCGTCGCGGCGGCATTGCCGGTCACGGGCGGGTCCAGGTCATCGCCATCGATTCCCCGCCGGCCACCATCACGCCGGTGATCGCCTCGTCCGCCATCCGTCCGCGGAAGGAAACGCCGGGACCGGAAAACTCGAACTCTCGGCCCTCGAGCCGCGCGCGCTCGACCGTCATCGGACGGCCGTCTCGCGCCAGCTCGATTTCGATCTCCTGGAAATTCTGGTGCACGCGCATCTGCCAGCCCTCCACGCGCCACGGTCCGCGCACTTGCGCCGGCACGATCCAGAGAAAGAGCTCGCTCTCGCCACTCTGTGCGCCGCGCGGCGCGGCAATGCGCAGGGACTCGCGACGGTCCGGTTTCCACCCCACCATGGGGAAGGCGTGCGCCACGATCCGGCTTCCCGGCTGCAATTCGCCGAGCAGCTTCGGTTGCAGCTGATCGACCAGCGAGGGCAGCAGGTAGATCGTCACCACGCTCGCGCTGGACAGGTCCGTCTTGAGGACGTCGCGTTCCTCGAAGCGCGCCAGCGCGCCGACTCCAGCCTCGTCGGCCTTCTCGCGCGACAACGCGACCAGCGACGCATCCAGATCGACGCCGAGACCGCGCGCACCGAACTTGCGGGCCGCAGCAATGACGATGCGGCCGTCGCCGGAGCCCAGGTCGATCACGAAATCGCCGGCACCGACCTTGGCCAGCGCCAGCATGCGGTCGACCGCCTCCTCCGGCGTGGCGACGAACGGCGGACGCACCTCGGCGTCCTGCGCCCGGGCGCAGAACGCGAGAAAGGTGAGCATCAGCGCGGCAGCAAGCCGGCGATGAGAGTGCGCTGGGGTTCGGCCGACCAATCAAGTTCTCCCGCAATCGAGTATTGGATTCTGCCATCCGCATCGACCACGAAGCTGGCCGGCAGAATGCGCGCGTTCCACGCTTTCGCTGCTGCCATGTCGGCATCCAGCAGCACCGGGAAATTCATCGTAACCCGCTGCAGGAACGCCCGAATCCGCGATGGCGGCTCGCCAAGGTTGACGGCGAGAATGACGAAGGGCCGGCCCGCCAGAGACTGCCTCAGGCGCTCGAGGCTCGGCATCTCGTCGCGACACGGCTCGCACCAGGTGGCCCAGAAATTGATCAGCACGACCTGCCCGCGGTACGACGCCAGGCGATGCGGCCTGCCCTCGAGATCGGCCAGCGCGAGCGGCGGTGGCGCGCCGCCACCCCACGGCTTCAGCTGCTGTCCGCCAGCCGCGCCCGAGAAAAACGCAAGCGCCGCCGTCAGCAGCGTGCGTCGGTTCAGGTATTCGCTCCCGTCGCGCGAATTTCGTACTTGAACGAATCCGGCTCCAGCTGATCGAGCCGCTCGCCCCCGGTCTCGCCGTTGACGTACATGAAATACGCCAGTTTGGGCGCCTTGACGGTGGTGCCGGGCAGCACGACGTCGTGAGCCATGTTATAGGCCAGCCAGTTCATCTCCCAGCCGCCAAACAGCCGCTGGCGCGCGGCGACCACCTTCGCGTCGTCGATTTTCAGATGGGTCGGCGGCTCCTCCAGCATCACCTTGCGCACGTCGGCCGGATCGACCGGCACCCAGCCGAAACCAGCGGCATGGAACTCCGCCCGACAATGTTGGGCCTTGCTGACCACGGCGTTGCCGACGCCGAGGCTGCGATAGCCGTGAATCGACGGCGCGACGCGAATGCCATAGACGTCGCGCGCCGGCACGCCGGCGGCGCGCGCCAGCCCGACGTACATCGCGTTCAGGTCGCCGCACTTGCCGCCGAAATTTCGCGTCTCGAGCATCGACTGGATGTCGCCCCACCCGCAGCCCCGCGTCTTGGGATCGCGGAACGTGTTCTCCACCACCCACTCGTAGATCGCGCGCGCCTTGTCGATGTCGCTGCGCGCGCCTCTGACGATTTCCTGCGCCGTTTCCTTGACGATGCCGTCGGTGGGAATCAGCTCGGTCGCGGACGTGTAGAACGCGTGCTCGGCGGCGCTGAGGCGCATGATCGCCGGATCGGGTCGCGAGAAATCCGTTGCCCGGTCGCGCGTCCTGATGCGGCTCGTCACCTCGATGACCGGTTCGCGCTCTCCCGCGGGCCATTCCGCGGCAAGAATGGCCGCGCCATATTTTCCGTCCGCATGAACCTGCACGCGGCTGGCATTGCCCCGCCAACTGTTTCCCAGCGCCAACTGCCACGGCATGTCGTCCACCATTGGCAAGGGAATCCAGGCCCGCGCACCGCCCCGCGGATCGAGAATCGTCACGCGGGTCGAAACCTCGTAACTTCGCCAGTCGCCGACGCTGGCGGCCACAGCCCGCCACGGCAGCGCGGCAGCCGCGGCGGCAGCACCCGTAGAACGAAGAAATGCGCGTCGGTTCATGGCCCACTCCTTTCGAGGAAACTAGCGCAAGGTCAGCCGATCAAGCAGGAACACGCGATCACGGAGTTGATAATTGATCTTACCTCCGTTTGGCTCCGGGGCTAGCGCGTGAAAGGTTCTCGCCAAAGCAAAAAACCCGGCACGAGGCCGGGTTTTTTGCGCAAAGACCTGTTATTTAGGCTTTTTTCTCGGTCTTGGCTTTCTTGGACTTTTTCGGCTTGCCCTTGCCCTTGGCTTTGGCTTCGCCCTTCGGCTCCGCTTTCGCCGCCTCAGCGGCCTTCGCCGGCTCCGCTTTCTGGGCGGGCGCAGGCGCGGCTGCCGGCGTCGCCGGAGTCGCGGGTTTCGCGGGTTGCGCCTGCGCGAACACGGACGCGGCAAACGCGGACGCGACCAGGGTCGCAAGCAGTTTCTTCATGAGCATGTCGTTCTCTCCAGAGTGAGCGGTTCAATAGGGAACCAGGTCGATTAACGCAGCGGACGTGCCTTGGTTGACGACCTTACTCGGCGTCTGCGCCGGGTCCAAGGAGCGCACGCCGAAACCGGGCCTTCAGGAGCGCTCCTTCGCGGGGCGGCAATACGAGGGGCAATTTTTCCGCCACCACCTTGATCTGGACGAGCACGGGGCCAGCGGCCGCGCGGAGCATCCGGGCCGCCGCCGGCAACGCCGCGGCGCGCTGCACGACACGGGCGGCGCGAAAGCCACAGGCTTTGGCTACGCCGGCGAGGTCGACGCCATGCGCCGTGTGCGTCGCCTGCATCCCGGTTTCGCCGTAGCGCTCGTTGTCGATGACGGCAATGGCGAGATTGCGCGGGCGCTGTGCCGCAATCGTCGCCAGCGTGCCAAGACCCATCAGCAACTCACCGTCGCCCGTGACCACCAGCACGCGGCGTCTCGGCTGCGCGAGCGCCAATCCGAGCCCGGTCATGCTCGCGACCCCCATCGCACCCCAGAGCGGAAACGTCAGGTCGGAATCGCCTGCCGCAGTACAGTCCCAAGCCGTCGATCCCAGGCCGGTGACGACGAGCAGGTCGCCGCGATCTGCGAGCAGGGACTTGACCACATCGCGCCGATGCAGAGTCGCCTTCATTGACGCGCCTGCTCCTGAAAGCTCTTGATGCCGATCACGCGCTGGGATACCAGGACCGCCACCGCCGCGTAACTGTTGAACGCCAACCGCAACGCGGCGTCCAGCACCCCGGGTACTTCTGCGGGCGAATCGGCGGTGTGGACGACAACCCCCATCGCTTCCAGGGCCTGCGGGGTCGCCCGGCCCATCGGCACCTGCCAAGGGTTGAACTCCCCGTACTCGCCGCGCATGGTGACCAGCATGACCAGCGGGAACCGGCATTCCTGCACCATGCCAAGGACGTTGATGCAATTGCCGACGCCGCTGGACTGCATGAGGAGCGCGCTGCGCTGTCCGCCCAGCCAGGCGCCTGCGGCGAGGCCGATGCCCTCCTCCTCGGTAGTCAGCACGACGCTGCGCAGGCCCGCGTCCGCGTGGCAAAGCTCGATGAGGCGCTTGTGCCCTGCATCCGGCACGTAACCGACGACCGTGATCCCCGCGCGCTTCAGCGTGCGATACACCTCCTCGGGCCAGTCGACGGCACTCATTCCGGGCGCGATTCTATAATGCGCGCCGCCATGCAACTCGCGCAGTTTGCGGAACAGTTACCGCCGGACGATCTCTGGGTCTTCGGGTACGGCTCGCTCATGTGGTCCCCGGGATTCCGGGCCACCGAATCGGGCGTGGCGTTCCTGGCGGGCTATCACCGGGCGCTGTGCATTCTCTCGACGCGATATCGCGGCACGGAGCGCCGGCCAGGCCTCGTCATGGGCTTGTGCCATGGCGGATCGTGCTGGGGGATGGCATTTCGGGTCGCCGCGCCGCGCGTCCCGCGGGTGCTCCAGGCGCTCTGGCGCCGGGAGATGCTGCGCAGCGTGTATGAGCCGCGCCTCGTGCCGGTGTGCCTCGCGCGCGGGCGCAGGGTGCGGGCGCTCGCGTTCGTCGCCGATTCAGCGCATCCGCAGGTGGTGCGCGAACTGGACCTGCATGCGCGGGCGCAGCTCGTGGCGCAGGGAATCGGACAGCGCGGGCGCTGCACCGACTACATTCGCAGCACGCTCGAGCACATGTACGCGCTCGGCGTCACGGACCCTCACCTCGAGCGCGTGCTGGAAACCGCCGAAGCCATCCGCTCCAAAGCCCGCACCAGGCGAGCCCGCTGAGTCCCGAAGTTGAGGCGCACAAAGCCCGGGCCACCGAACTGCTCGCCCGGCGAGAGCGCGACGCCGTGTTTCAGGAACAGCGCCTGCGGATCGGCGCATGGCAGCCCGGCGCAATCGATCCACGCCAGATAGGTCGCCTCGACGTGCTGCAGGCTCAGGCCCGGCGTGTCCCGAACGAAGCGCTCGACCCGGTCGCGGTTGCCACGCAGGTACTCCAGCTGCGCGTCCAGCCAGTCGCCGGCGTCGCGGTACGCCGCGAGCGACCCGGCGTAGCCGAACACCGACGGGTCGTGAATGGTGGCATGGTGATCCGCGGTGAACGCCTTGCGCAGGGCCTCGTCCTCCACGATCGCCCACGCGCAGCCAGCGCCCGGAAAATTGAACGCCTTGTTGGGCGAATTGAGCGTCACCGAGCGGCGCGACACTTCCGGCGCGAGGCTCGCGATCGGCACGTGCGACCTGCCTCGATCGAGCAGGATCTCGGAGTGAATTTCATCGGAACAGATGCGCAGGTCGTGGCGCACCGCGAACTCGGCCAGCCGCTCCAATTCGCCTCGAGTGAAGATCGTCCCGCCCGGATTCTGCGGGTTGCAGAGAAACAGCAGTCGGGATTCCGGGCGCAGACTGGCCGCGAGACCGCGCTCGTCGAAGACCCATCGGCCGTCGGAGACGACCAGCGGCACCTCGGTATAGGCACGCTGCGCGAGATCCAGTGCGCGTTTGAAGTGGTGGTACAGCGGCCTCGGAAGCAGCGCGTGGTCGCGCGTTGCCATGAGGTGGCGCGCCGCCAAATGCAGACCCGGCACGACACCGGGCAGGAACACGATCCAATCCGGGTGGATCTTCCAACGATGCAGACGCTCCATGCGCGCGGCAATCGCTTCGCGCAACTCGCCGGGGGGCATCGTGTACCCCAGCACCCCGTGTTCCAGGCGCTCGCGCATGGCCTGCAGAACGGCGGGCGGCGCGCGGAAATCCGTGTCCGCTACCCACAAAGGGATGACGTCCTCGCCCGCGTGACGATCCCAGCGCAGGCTCCACGTGCCCGCGCGGTCTACCGGCGCGTCAAAGTCGTAGGGCATCGGGGCCGCCATCGCACGTTGCCGCGCCGCTTTCTTCCCTTCCCGGCGCTCCCTTATTCCTTCGGCGGCGCCTGCGGTTCTGTCTTCTCGCCCGATTCCTGCCCGTCTTCCTCCAGCAGCTTCTCCATGCCCTTCAACGGGTCCTCCTCGAGCCGGTTCTGGCTGTCGTCGACCTTCTCCACTTCCTCCGCCGCCATGTCGGTGCGCAGCTGCTGGGGCAGATACGTGGCGATCGACGGCACGGCGACGATCAGCGCGATCGCGATGACCTGCAGGATCATGAACTCGAACATGCCCTTGTAGATCGTCGCCAGTGACCACTCCTTGACCACCTGCTTCAGGTAATACGCGCTCATCGCCACCGGGGGCGACAAGAACGCCGTCTGCAGGGTGACCGCCACCAGCGCCCCGAACCAGATCATCACGAAGTCTTTCGGGATTCCCAGCGACTCGCCAAGCGCGGGGGTCAGCGCATCGATCACGGGATAGAAGATGGGCAGGAATACGAGGATGATCGCCGGCCACTCGAACGGCCAGCCCAGGAGGAACACGAGCAGAATCACGACCAGCAGCATGGCGATGGGCGGCAGCGGCAGCGCGAGCATGGATTCCGTGATCCACGTGGCCGTACCGAGGCGGGCAAACACGGCCCCGAAGATGTTCGAGGTGACCGCAAGGAAAAGCACCATGCTCGAGGTCGCCGTCGTCGACAGCACCGCCTGGCGAAGGCCTGCGTAGTTCAACCGTCCATAGGCGGCCGCAAGGACCAGTGCGCCGAGCGCGCCGATAGCGGAAGCTTCGGTAGGCGTCGCCAGTCCCGCGAGAATCGAACCCAGGGTCGCGCCGATCAACGCAAAGAGCGGAACGACGCCGATCACGACTTCCTTGATGATGGTCGCGGCGCTGTGCACGCGCTCTTCCTTGGGCACGGGCGGACCGAGTTTGGGATTGAAAAACGCGCGGCCCAGCAAATAGCCGAGGTAGAGCACCGCCAGGAGAATTCCTGGTCCAAACGCGGAGGCGTAAAGCTCGGACACCGAGACCCCGAGAACCGGTCCCATGACGATCAGCATCACCGACGGCGGGATCAGGATGCCCAGCGTGCCGCCCGCCGTGATGGCCCCGGCGGCCAGCTTCGCGTCGTAGCCGGTCTTGATCATGATCGGGCTCGCCATGATGCCGAGCACGGTCACCGCCGCGCCGACGATCCCGGTGGCCATCGCGAACACCGCCGCGGTGAGAATCACCACCGCAAAGAGCGAGCCGCGGATCGGCGCCAGCAGGTCGCGAAACGCCCTGAACAGGCGCTCCATCAGGCCCGCCTGCTCGGTAATGAAGCCCATGAAGATGAACAGCGGCACCGCGGCCAGCAGTTCCTCCTTCATCATGCCGATGGTCTGGAAGTACGCGAGATCGAAGACCGTGCGGCCATCGAGCCCCATGTAGCCGAAGACGAGCGCGAGGAACAGCAGCGTGAACGAGATCGGGAAACCGATGAAGATGGCGCCGATCATGACCAGCAGCATGATCAGCCCAAGCAGCGCGCCGGCAGTCATTGGCTAGATCTCCACTTTCTCTTTGTGCTCGAGCTCGATCCCGGTCCGCGCCGCATACACGCTCTTGATCGCCTCGGAGACCCCCTGAATGATGAGCAGCAGGCAGGTGAGCGGCACGACGGCCTTGAATGGCCAAAGGATGGGCCGCCACGTCGTCTGCTCGGAGGTCTCCATGATGCTGTAGGAATACCAGGCCTCGGATCCGCTCACCGCGAGCAGGACGGCCAGGGCCGGAAAGAAGAACACGATATAGGCGACGGAATCGATCGTCCCCTTGGTCCTCACCGACCAGCGCTCGAAGAAGAAGTCCGTGCGGATGTGCGCGCCCTTGTGCAGGGCATACGCGGACCCGAGCATGAAGATCGTCCCATAAAGCATGTACGTGACGTCGAACGCCCATTCCGTCGGCATGTTGAACACGTAGCGGGAAATCACTTCGTAGCTGACCGCGAGCACGAGCGGAACATTGAGCCACGCCACGATCGTTCCGGTGGCATCCGTGAACCTGTCGACGGCGCGCACCAGTTTCACCATGCCCTGAGAAGGTTCAGCCATTCGCAGTCCCTCGCCCAAATTGCCCATCGAACCACAACCACGAGGGGACCCCGCCCCTCGTTTCGCGTAATCTTGCCGCAAGCTTACTTGATCCGGCGACCGACTTCGCCGGCAAAAAAAGAGGGCGGCAACGCCGCCCTCCTTTCATGCCAAGCGGCCAGGCGTTACTTCTTCTTCGCCGGCGCCTTCTTGGCCGTCTCTTCAGGCCAGTAATAGTTGGCCGCGAACGAGTACGGCGGGTTCATGAAGCGCTTCGCAGGCACGACCTTCGAGGCCCACTCGCGCTGCGAATCCCAGACCTTCTTGAAGAACGGGTTCTTGGCCGCCTCCTCCTTCGCCATCTCATCCCAGGCCTTCAGGAAGGCGATGAGGATGTCCGGCGGCGTGCGCAGGATCTGCGTGCCGTACTTGGTGCGCATTTCCTCCATGGCATCGGCGTTCTGCTTCTGCCACTTCACCCACCAGCGCACCAGCGTCTCCGTCGTCGCTGACCGGATCGCCTCCTGCTGCTGCGCCGGCAGGCTCTTGAACACGTCGGCATTCATCAGCAGTTCGCCGATGACGCTCGGCTCGTGCATCCCCGGCACGTAGTGATATTTCCAGACCTGGGGCAGGCCGAGGCGCAGATCTTCGAGGCCGCCGACCCACTCGGCGCAGTCAATCACGCCGCGTTGCGCCGACGGAACGATCTCGCCACCGGGCATGTTGACCGTGGTCATGCCCATCCGGGTGAAGATCTCGTTGACGATGCCGGTCTGCCGGCACTTGAGGCCCTTGAGGTCCGCCAGGTTCTTGATCGGTCGCTTGAACCAGCCAAACGCCTGCGGGCTGGAGGGCAGGATCGGGAAGGCAATGACGTTGAGCTTCATCTCCTTCTGATACATCTCCCAGTACATGTCGAGGCCGCCGCCCTCGTACATCCAGCCCAGGAAGTCCATGTGGTCCATGCCGAACGGGCCGGCCGGCGTCGAGGCGAACAGCGTCGTCGCGCGGTGCTTGCCGATCCAGTAATACGAGACGGCGTGGGCCCCGTCGAGCACCTTCTTGTGCGTCGCGTCGAGCACCTCGAACGGCGGCACGACCTGTCCGGCCGCGAGGGCATCGACCTTGAGTTGTCCGCCGGTCAGTTTGTCGACGCGCTCGGCGAACAGCTTGAAGTTGTCCTGAAGCGTGGAACTCGCCGGCCATGTGGACTGCATTTTGAGCGTCCGCGGCCCCGTCGCCGCCGGTGCCTGCGCAACCGCCTGCGCCGCGAATCCCAGCGCCGCCGCCACGGCGGTGAAAGCAATGGTCTTCCTCACTGCTGTTCGCATCCTCGTTCTCCTCGGTTTAGGTCTTCGGGAAGTTCAGCGAAACGATCTTAGGTGCCCCATTTCACGGTGTCAACGCATGCCCCCCGCAGGACTGCCCTCGCTCAATCAACGCTGATCTTGGCGAACCTGCGCTTGCCCACCTGTGCCACGAAGCGGGCGCCCCGCGCCACGCGCAAGGCCTTGTCGGAGAGCCGCTCGCCATCCAGGCGCACGCCCCCCTGCTCGATCAGCCGGGCCGCCTCGGACACGCTCGGCACCAGACCCGCCTGCTTCAGCATCTGCGTCACCAGCAGGCCCTCGTCCGGCGCCTGCAAGCGAACCGCCGGCATGTCTTCTGGCAACGCGCCATGCCGGAATCGCTGCTCGAACTCGGCGTGCGCCCGCTCTGCCTGGTCCGCACCGTTGAACCGCGCCACGATTTCGCTCGCGAAGAGCACCTTGATCTCGCGCGGGTTGCGCCCTTCCGCGACCTCCTTGCGCCACAGCCGCACCGAGGCCACCGGCTCGAAGGACAGCAGCTCGACATAGCGCCACATCATCTCGTCCGAGATGGACATCAGCTTGCCGAACATTTCGTTCGGGGGCTCGTCGATGCCGACGTAGTTGCCCAGCGACTTCGACATTTTCTCGCGGCCGTCCAGCCCCTCCAGCAGCGGCATCGTGACGATGCACTGCGGCTCCTGCCCGAAGTCGCGCTGCAGTTCGCGGCCCACGAGCAGGTTGAACTTCTGGTCCGTNNCGAGTCGTAGCCCTGCATGAGCGGGTAGAGCAGCTCGTGCACCGCGATCGGCTGTCCACCGCGGAAGCGCTTGGAGAAATCGTCTCGCTCCAGCAGCCGGGCGAGCGTATAGCGTGAGGCAAGGCGGATCATGCCTTCGGCGCCCAGCTTGTCCGACCACGCCGAATTGAACAGCACCTGCGTGCGCTCGGGGTCGAGGATCTTGGCCATCTGCGCCTGGTACGTCTGCGCATTGACGCGGATCGCCTCGCGCGAGAGCGGCGGCCGCGTCTGGTTCTTGCCCGTCGGNNCGATCATGCCGGTGAAATCACCGATCAGGAACTGGACGGTGTGCCCGAGCTCCTGGAAGTCCCGCAGCTTGTTGATGACCACCGTGTGGCCGAGATGCAGGTCCGGCGCGGTGGGATCGAGCCCGAGCTTGACGCGCAGGGACCGTCCGGTCTGCAGCTTGCGCACCAGATCTTCCTCGACGATGAGCTCGTCGCAGCCGCGCTTGATGCGCTCCAATGCCTCGGCGATGGGCACCATGACCGTTTGCAGGACAGGGATTCTTTGCTACACTGCGGCGGCCTTGCCGAACCGTCGGCAGGCGCCTGAATAAGAAGAGATTTTAGCCGATTCGTGACACGCTTGGGGCAGACCGCGAGAATTCGCCTTGCGCGCGCCGGGGCTTTGGCAGGGCTGGCCCTGTCGGGCATCGTGGCCGCCTTCGCGACCATTGCGCCTGCCGGTGACGCCGAGGTTCGGCAGAGCGCGATTGCCGAACCGCTGGCGATACGGCCGGAAGAAAGCGTTCTCCCCTCGAGCGGAGAGCTGATCCGCGAGGAGCGTTTTCAGCGCGGCGACACGCTGGCGGGCCTCCTGGCGCGCCTGGAAATGGACCCCGATGAAGCGCGTGCGCTTGCGCGTCACCAGGGCATGCGCCTGCTGCGCCCGGGCACCGCGCTGACCGCGACGTTCGATGCGAGCGGCACGCTGCATAGCCTCGATTTCCTCGGCTCCCGGGACACGCTGGTCGTGTTCCGGCGCAGTGCATCCGGCTTCTCGCTCTCGGAAGACCGCGCGCAGCTCGAAACCCGGGTGGCGATGAAATCCAGCGTGATCCGTTCCTCGCTGTTCGCTGCGGCGGATGCCGCGGGCATTCCCGACGCGGTCGCAACGCAGGTCGCGGACATGTTCGGCGGCGACATCGATTTTCACCGGGATCTGCGCAAGGGCGACCGCTTCGCAGTCGTCTACGAGACGCACACATTCCAGGGGTTGACGGTGCGCTCGGGCCGCGTGCTGGCGGCGGAGTTCGTCAATCAGGGCCGGGTCTACCGCGCCGTGTGGTACGGCACCGCCGACGCCAACGACCGCGCCAGCGGTGGATACTACGCCCCGGACGGCAAGAATTTGCGGAAGGCGTTCCTGCGCTCGCCGCTGGAGTTCTCGCGCGTCAGCTCGGCGTTCGGCATGCGCCGGCATCCGATCCTGCAGAGCTGGCGGGCCCATCAGGGAGTCGATTACGCGGCGCCGACGGGTACCCGCGTGCGCGCCGTCGCGGACTCGGTAGTGGAGTTCGTCGGCCGGCAGGGGGGCTATGGCAACGTCGTTGTCCTGC
Source organism: Betaproteobacteria bacterium UBA6904 (assembly GCA_002451175.1). Classification (GTDB taxonomy): domain Bacteria; phylum Pseudomonadota; class Gammaproteobacteria; order Burkholderiales; family SG8-39; genus 2-02-FULL-66-14. The sequence goes on along the minus strand of DKBI01000106.1, from coordinate 35,949 downwards.
GCCACCAGGGCCAGTACTCGACGCTCTACGGGCACTTGAGCGGCTTCACGCGCGGCCTGCGCAAAGGGGCCCGCGTTGCGCAGGGCGAGACGATCGCCTTCGTCGGACAGACCGGCTGGGCGACGGGGCCGCATCTGCATTACGAATTCAAGATTGCCGGCCAGGCGCGCAACCCGCTGGCCGTCGCGTTGCCAGCGGCGCTGCCCGTGCCCGCTGCAGAAATGCCCCGCTTTGCCGGCCAGGTGCAGCCGCTGGTCGCGCGCCTCGATCTCATCGGCAACAGCCAGGTGGCCCTCCTCGAGTGAGTTCTGGCTGTTACGTCGGGCTCATGTCGGGCACGAGTCTCGACGGAGTCGACGCCGTGGTGGTGCGCTTCGCGGGCAATCGGCCGGAAGTCCTGGCCAGCGCTCATCGGCCCTTCGATGCGGTACTCCGCGCAGATCTGCTCCGCCTGAGCACCGCGGGCGGCGACGAGTTGGAACGTGCCGCGAAGCTCGGCAACACGCTCGCCCGCATCTACGCCCATGCCGTCGAGGACGCGGTCACGGCCTCGAGCATCCTGCGCGACCGGATCGCCGCCATCGGCTGCCATGGCCAGACCGTGCGCCACCGGCCGGACCAGGGCTACTCGGTTCAGATCGGCAACGCCGCTCTCCTCGCAGAGTTGACGAGCCTGCGCGTGGTCTGTGACTTCCGCAGCCGCGACATCGCGGCAGGCGGCCAGGGTGCGCCGCTCGTGCCGGCGTTTCACGCGGCCGTGTTCGCGCGGCCAGAAGAAGACCGGGCGGTACTGAATGTCGGCGGCATTGCCAATGTCACGCTGCTCGGCCGCGATGGAAGCGTTCGCGGCTACGACACCGGGCCCGGCAATTGCCTCATGGACCTTTGGGCTGCGCGCCACGTCGGCCTGCCCTACGACGAGGCGGGCCGCTGGGCCGCCAGTGGTCGGCTGCTGCCCGAATTGCTCGCCGCTTGGCTCGCCGAGCCGTACTTCGGGCGCCCTCCGCCGAAGAGCACGGGGCGAGAGTTGTTCAACGAGCGCTGGCTCGGCGATCGCCTTCCGCCAGGGGCGCGTCCGCAGGACGTACAAGCTACGCTGCTTGAACTGACAGTGCGCAGCGCAGCGACTGCGATTGCGCAGTCTGGCGCAGCGCGCGCGATCGTTTGTGGGGGCGGCGCACTCAATCGTGCCCTGATGGCTCGCCTGGGCGAACGGCTCGAGCGCATCACAGTCGAGGAAAGTGGAGCGCATGGCCTCGATCCGCTGCAGGTCGAGGCGACCGCCTTCGCATGGCTCGCCCGCGAAGCGCTGGAGGCGCGCCCCGCGAATCTTCCCGGCGTGACCGGGGCACGCGGGCGGCGCGTCTTGGGCGCCGTCTACCCGCCCTGAAATGCATTCGGGGTCAGTGTCGGGGTTCCTCGACGGAACCCCGACACTGACCCCGAGACGCGCCCTGAGGCGCGGACCTCAGACCGAGAACGAAGACCCGCAGCCGCAGGTCGTGGTCGCGTTCGGATTCTTGATGACGAACTGCGCGCCCTCGAGCCCTTCCTGGAAGTCGATTTCCGCGCCGACCAGATACTGGTAGCTCATCGGGTCGATCAGCAGCGTGACGCCGTTCTTCTGCATGACCGTGTCGTCATCGTTCTGCATTTCGTCGAACGTGAATCCGTACTGGAAGCCCGAGCAGCCCCCGCCGTTGACGAAGACGCGCAGCTTGAGATCCGGATTACCCTCTTCCTCGATCAGTTCTCGCACCTTGCCCGCGGCGTTGTCGGTAAAAACGAGCGGTGCTGGCATTTCTACGGCGGCGTTCATTCGTCGTCACTCCTTCATGGCAATGTCAAATTCTGCAACGGTCCAGCCCCTCGGGTCAAAGGGGTCTTGGGAGGCCGCAGCGTCTGGTCAGGAAGCCAGCTTGAGGCCGGCCGGTTTCGCTTCGGCGGCCGTGTGGAGGACGAGCCTGCCCTCCACCACGGCGCCCCGCACGATTTCGATGCTCTTGTAATGCACGTCGCCTTTGACCCGGGAATTTGCCTGCAGTTCCAGCGACTCCGACGCGAACACGGGGCCGGTCACGGTCCCGTTGATCACCAAGTGCGTGGCGCGCACCTCCCCCTCGATGCGCGCGTGCTCGGACAGCACCAGCGTGCAAGGCTGGTCCGGCAGCGCGGCGACGTTGCCGCGCACAGTGCCGTCGATGCGCAAGCCGCCGCTGAAGAAGAGATTGCCTTCGATGCGCGTCGTCGCGCCGATCAGGCTGTCGATCCGATTGTGCGGTTTGCTTTCTCTGCCGAACATGCTCCCCCCTATCCCAATGTGGTGGTCTGCGTCACTCGCGCCTCCGCGGTGCCGTTCTCGTAGACACGCACCTGTACGCTGCTCACGCGCGCTGAAGGAGCCACCCGGAAAGTGCCCTGGACACGCTGGAAGTGCTTGAATCCAAGGTTGAATCCGTCCTCCGCGGCGTCTTTCGGCAGGGTCATCATAACATCGCGCCCGCCCTGGTTCAGGCTGACGATCAGCTCGAAGCGCCCCCTGAACTCCTCGCGCTTGGCGCCCATCGCCAGCATGAGCAGGTGAAACCGGTATTCCCCGGCCCGCAGTTCGGGCTCCACCTTGAACCGCTTGATGGAGATCGCCGCCGCATGTTTCGGATCCGCCGAGAGGGTGCTTTCAAAGACCGCCAGCTCCTCGCGCAATCGGGCGTTCTCGGCCTCCATGGACCGCAGCTGCTTGACCAGATCCTGCTGGGCCGTCCGCTCGATGGCAATCTTGCTCTCCGCAGCGTTCGACAACCCCCGCAGCCGCGCGAGTTCCTCCCTCGCGACCGCGAGTTCCTGGCGCGCCGTGGAAATCTCCTGACCGGCCTCGGTTGCCTCGAAACCGGCAAAACGGCGCCCCGCATCGTACATCCACATCCCCAGGGCCACCGAACTCGCCGCCAGCAACCCGAGTACGAGCCAGCGCAGGTACCACGGCAAGTGCGTGCGCACCGCGACTCTCGGCGCCGCGATGCCGAAGCGCTGGCGCAGCTTCAAGAGCCGCGCGACGCTCACGGAACGACCGGCACCTGCTCGAGTCCTGCAGTCTCCGGAAATCCGCACATCAGATTCATGTTCTGCACGGCCTGCCCGGAGGCGCCCTTGACGAGGTTGTCGATCACCGAGAGCACGACCAGCGTGTCCGCACGATGCGCGCTCTCGCTCGGGCGATGAACGGCGAGGCGACACGCGTTCCCCGCGCGGACCGAGCGCGTGTCCGGATAGCTGCCGGCCGGCATGACGTCGACGAACGGCTCGCCCGCAAAGCGCTGCTCGAACAGCGACTGGAAGTTCACGTCCCGCGTAACGCGCGCATAAAGCGTGGCGTGAATGCCGCGAACCATCGGCGTCAGGTGCGGCGTGAAGATGAGACCGACATCGCGCCCGCCGGCAATTTCCGCGAGGCCCTGGCGGATCTCCGGCCAGTGACGGTGCCCCATCACGCCGTAGGCGGAGAAATTGTCGGACGCCTCCGCGTACAGCAGGTGCTGCTCCGCCTTGCGGCCCGCGCCGGAAACGCCGGATTTCGCATCGGCGATCAGATGGTCGAGGTCGATCGCGCCGGACTCCACCAGCGGCAGGAATCCCAGCTGCACCGCCGTCGGATAGCACCCTGGGTTTGCCACGAGGCGCGCGGTGCGGACCTTGTCGCGATTCACCTCGCACAAGCCGTACACGGCCTGCGCCACGAGATCGGGCGCGGCGTGCTTCACTCGGTACCAACGCTCCCATTCGGCGACGTCCCGGATGCGAAAATCCGCGGAGAGGTCGATGATCCGGACGCCCGCGTCGAGAAGCGCGCGCGCTTCGCCCATCGCCACCCCGTTCGGCGTCGCGAAGAAGACGACGTCGCAGTCCCGCAGCCGGGCATGCTCCGGATCACTGAACGCGAGCGACACGCGGCCCCGCAGGCTCGGGAACATCTTGCTGACCGGCGTTCCAGCCTCCTTGCGCGAGGTGATGGCCGCCAGTTCGACCTGCGGATGCTGGGACAGCAGCCGCAACAGCTCGACGCCGGTGTAACCCGTGCCCCCCACGATGCCCGCTCTGATCATGTGAAACCCCGTCCGATTCCGTGCGCCCCGCGGCACGCTGCGCCCTGACGGCCGCGCGCGAGGCACAGTCCAAAACAAAAAGCCGCCCGCAGGCGGCTTGGATCGATTGCTTGGCCGATCAACGCTTCGAGAACTGCGGACGCCGCCGCGCCTTGTGCAGTCCCACCTTCTTTCGCTCGACTTCCCGCGCGTCGCGCGTCACCAGCCCGGAAGCCTTCAGCGTCGGCTTGAGCGTTGCATCATACTCGATGAGTGCGCGCGCGATGCCGTGGCGGACGGCGCCTGCCTGACCGTTCTCACCGCCGCCCAGCACGTTCACGGAGATGTCGAACGTCGTCAGGTGGTTCGTCGCCGCGAGTGGCTGGCGCACGATCATGCGCCCGGTCTCCCGCGCGAAGAATTCGTCCACGGGCCGGCCGTTGACCACGATCTGGCCCTTGCCGGACTTGAGGAACACGCGCGCCACGGAACTCTTGCGGCGCCCGGTGCCGTAGTAGTAATCACCGACCATGTCAGATCTCCAGTGCTTTCGGTTGCTGTGCGGCATGCGGATGCGTCCCGCCTGCGTAGACCTTGAGCTTGCGCAGCATCGCGTAGCCCAAGGGCCCTTTGGGCAGCATGCCCTTGACCGCCTTCTCGATCGCACGCGTCGGGTGCGCCGCCTGCAGCTTCGCAAACGAGGTCTCGCGGATCCCGCCGGGATAGGTCGTATGCCGCACGTAGGTCTTGTCGAGCGCCTTGCGACCCGTGACGCGCACCTTCCCGGCGTTCACGACGACGATGAAATCGCCCGTGTCGACGTGCGGTGTGTATTCCGGTTTGTGCTTGCCGCGCAGGCGCTTGGCGAGCTGCGTGGCGAGCCGGCCGAGCACCTTGTCACGGGCGTCGACCAGGTACCACTGTTGCTCGACGGTGCCAGCCTTCGCTGTATAAGTTTTCATGCGCTGCCCGATGACGAAAAGGCCGAAATTTTATTGCGCCGCCGTATCCTGGTCAAACGGTAACTGCGCCGCCGGCTCGGCCTGCGGGGCCAGGGCGCGGCGTGCCAGGTGCAATAATGCGCTTCCAAGATGACCTGGCTGCGGCGTAGCAATGCGCTGGATGCACGTTAACCGATTGATTTGGCAGGCTTCCTGGTTTGCATCCCGTTCGAGCGCTTGACGGCGCAAGAATCCCCGAGGCTCGCATTGCCCTCAACGGGGATGGGACCGATGACATGGAGATTCGGAAATGGATTGCACGGTGCGTTGGACCGGGGAGGGCATGTCGTTCCTTGCCGAGACCGGAAGCGGACACGCGGTGACGATGGATGGGGCCGTGGAAGGCGGCGGCCGCAATCTCGCCCCCCGGCCGATGGAGATGGTGCTCGTCGGCGCGGGGGGGTGCACCGCTTACGACGTCCTGCTGATTCTGAAGCGCAGCCGGCAGGACGTGACCGGCTGCGAAGTGCACCTGACCGCGGAGCGCGCGGCGACCGATCCCAAGGTGTTCACCCAAATCCACCTCCGCTTCAGAATCCGAGGCCGCGCCCTGAAACCATCACTGGTGGAGAACGCCATTCGGCTATCCCATGAGAAATACTGCTCCGCGACCGCCATGCTCGGCCGGACCGCGGACATCACCCGGGATCACGAAATCGTCGAGGAATGACCCCGGGCGCGGGGCTATTTCCGCGCCGCCGTGCTCTTGATCAGCTGCTGCGTCGTGTTCGCCAGCCGCATGGCGAGCACCCGGATCAGCTCGATCGCGGCGTCCGGGTTCTGTCGCACGACATTGATGAACAGATCCTTCGAGATGCGCAGGGCCTCGATCCGGGTCGTCGCAGTCACGGTCGCCGTCCGTGGCAGATCGATGAAGATCGCAATCTCGCCGATCACCTCGTTCTTGCCCAGCGAGTTCACCACGACGGGACCGTTGGGCCCGGGCACCGAAACCTCCGCTTTCCCGTCGATGATGACGTAGGCCGCATCCGCCATTTCGCCGATCTTCACGAGGTCCTGGCCGGGATCGTAGGTCAGGCGTTCGCTGCCGAAGCACAGCAGCTTCTGCATCGCCGGCGCAATCCGCGCGAAGAGCGGAATCTGCCGCATCATTTCGACTTCTTGCTCCAGGGACATGTTCGCCTCCTGCTCCGGGTTAGCCTTCCTTGAGAAGCTTGTTCAGCGCCTGGCCGGTCTGCTTCAGTTTTTCGAATTCCCCCTGCTCCGCGAGACGCCCGCGCTCCAGCACGAGAATCGAGTGCACGTGCTCGGCCTGATCCGCCCGCTGCAGCACCCAGACGATTCCCGCCTCCTTGCGCTCCTCGCGGATCTTCCGGCTCACCGCGGTCTGCGAGGCCGGATCCAGCACGCCCAGCGCCTGATCGAGGATCAGCAGGGCGGGCCGCTTCAGGAGCGCCCGCGCCAGGGCGATCTTCTGTCGCTCCGAGGCGGGCAGCCGCGCGCCGCCGACGCCGACCTGGTAGTCGAGGCCGATCCGCACGACCAGCGGCCGCAGCCCGAGCTCGCCAAGCACATGGCGCAGCAGTTCGCCGATGCGCTCGGCCGCGTTCGCCTGACCGGAGACGATCTTGCCGAACAGGATGTTGTCCTGCAGCGAGGCGGCGCTGGTGTAGCGCGTCGGATCGAAGAACTCCACCGAGCGCCGCAGGTTCTCCGGGAGCCGCGTCGCGAAATAGCGCCGCGCCTCCAGCACCCGGCCCTCGAGGGCCTCGTCGATCAGTCCAAGGCGGTGACGCGCCGAGACCAGCTTGAAGGGCAATCCCAGCAGTTGCATACGCTCGGGCGCGCCGATGCCCTGGAGACCGAATTCCGATGCCCGCGCCAGGATCGCCTTCACGTTGGGCAGATCCTCATGGCGGATGAAGCTGTAGCGCTCGAAGAATTCGTGGCCCGGCGGAAGATCGCTGAACAGCTCGACCATCGTCGCGGCGAGCTGCTGCCCGACCGACAGCAGATCGGCGGTGAGTCCGGTTTCCTCGAGGACCTGCATCACGTACGGATTCGCGGCCAGGTTCTCCACGTCGAACGCCTTCCCGACCGGGGCGCCGAAGAGCAGGTTCTCGGCAAGCGATGCGTTGCGGTTGTAGCGCGCCGGGTCGAAGCGCTCCACCCATTCCTGCATCCCCATGGAGACCAGGCGTTCGCGCATGGCCTCGCGCGCGCCGAGCAGCCGCTCGCGAAGCTCGCCCCCGCGGTCGGGTTCGATCGCGCTGCGCAGCCCGTGCTCGAACATGGGCCCTTCCAGCTCGACGACCTTGAGCACGTCGAGAATGCGTTCCTCGAGCGTCTCGGCGTTGCTGACGCCCGCCGACTCGTAGTCCACCCAGTCGGCGTCGACGTCGAGCGTCGTGCCGCCCGTGCGCTGCGCCTCCCGCAGCTGAAACTCGCGCTCCTTCAGCGCCTCGCCCTCGTAGCCCGCCTCGCGCACCGGCCGGTGCTTGAGGCCGTACACCAGGTTCTCGCGCACGGAGGTCGGGAACAGGTAGGACGTGGCGCCGACATACGCCAGGGCGCGACCGGTCACCGCCTCCGGCGCGCGCGTCATGTCGATTTCGCCGATCGTCACCGTGCCGCTCGAGGGCGGCACGAGCCGCGCCAGCACCTGCGCCAGCTCGCTGCGGCCGCTGTCCGGCCGGCCGACGATCGCGACGTGGGAGGCCAGGTCCACCTCGAACGAAACGCCGTCCAGGACCTTGCTTCCCGATTCGTCCACCAGCGAGAGATTGGAGCCGCAGATCTTGCCCTGCGTAGGCAGTGCCGGGCGGTCGATGACCGCCTGCTGCTCCGCCGGGATCAGGTCGTCGACGATGAACTGCTCCATCACCTGCGTGTACTTGATCTGCACGTCGAGTCGCTGCTGGTCCCAGTCGATCAGCTCCTTGACCGGCGTCGGCAGGTCCTTGTACGCGGCAATGACCGCCACCAGGGCACCGATGTCCAGCCGGCCGACGATCACCAGGTAGCCGCCGACCGTGTAGAACAGGAACGGCGTGAGCTGCGAGAGAAAGTTGTTGATGAACTTGATGAGAAACTTGCGCTGGTAGTACTCGAAACGGATGCGAAACATGCGCCCGAGGCGCGCCGCGACGTCCGCGCGCTCGAAGTTCGACGTGTCGTGGGCGTGAATTTCCACCGCGCCGTCGGACACTTCGGCGATGCGCCCCGCGAGCTGGCGCGCGGTAAGCTGCCGCTGCTTGGCGAGCGTCAGCAGGCGCCGCCGCATCTTCGGGATGATGCCGGCCTGCACCGCGACCATCACCACGGCGATCATGCCCAGATAGATGTGCTGGTAGACGATGAACACCAAAGCGGTGAGCGCCTGCCCGCCGAGGAACAAGGGCGTGATCAGGGCCTCGCCCACGAACCCGCCGAGCGGCTCGACCTCGTCCTTGACCATCGTCGCCAGCTCCGCCGACTTGATGCGCCGGAATCGCGCCAGCGGAAACCGCAGAATGTGATCCACCAGTGCGTAGCGCAGCCGCCGCAGCATGCGCTCGCCCATCCAGCCTTTCATCGTGTTGATCTGGAACTTGAGCAGTCCGTTCGCGACGATGAGCCCGAGAAAGGCGAGCGACAGGACGAGGAGATACGGCATGCGCTCGAGCGAGAATCCGCCGAACAGCGGCCAGGCGCCGCCGAGAAACTCGGGCAGGTTGAGGGTCAGCTGCAGGAAGCGGACGGTCGAGTCCGGATCGGGGAAGCCGCGTCCCTGGATCGGGACGTTGATGATCGTCTTCGGCAGGTCGAGCGACAGGAAATACAGCACCATCGACGCCACGACGAGCGGCACGATCAGCAGCTGATCGCGCCTGCTGAAGCGCAGGATGTATCTGAATAGGCTGCGTTCCATCGCGGTTCGTCGTTCCCCTCCCCGGGGACCCCGATATTACCGTCCCGCACGCCCTTTGCACGAAATCCGGCGGGGCGGCGCGCAGGGTGCGTTTTCGAATCCGCTATAGTGATCCGATGTCAGCGGTCGGCAGAATCGGCGCGCGCGCCAGGGGGCACAGCGCATGAAGCTCAGAAGTGACGGCATCCTGACGGTCCTCGGTCTTGCGAGGCGCGGGTTCTTCATTCCTCTGCGGGGCGCGAGCGCGCTGCCGCCAGCGGGTGCGCTGCCGCCCTACCCGGCATCCGCCGCCGCATTCCAATCGTGCGAAGCCGCGCTCCGCGGGCACCTCGAGGCCATCGAGGGCTGCGCCGCATCGCTGGAGCGTCTGGGCGGCCCGCCGCCGGCGCCGCGCTGGACGCAGGATTGGTTCCCCCGGCTGGATGGTGCTGCGGCGTTTGCGATGGTGGCCCGGCAGCGGCCCCGCCGCATCGTCGAGATCGGCTCCGGGCACTCGACGCGGTTTCTCGCCCGCGCCGTCCGCGAGGCGGGCTGCGCGACGCGGATCACGGCGATCGATCCGGCGCCACGCGCAACGCTGGACGGTCTGGACGTCGAATTTCTCCGCGCCCGCGTCCAGGACGTGGGCGACGCGCCGTTCGCAGGACTCGCGGCGAACGACTTCGTCTTCATCGACTCCAGCCACGTGCTGATGCCGGGCACGGACGTGGATCATCTCCTCAACCGCGTGCTGCCCGGGCTGCCCTCGGGCGTGCTGGTGCATTTCCACGACATCTTTCTGCCGCACGATTACCCGGCCGAATGGGCCTGGCGCGGCTATAACGAGCAGCTCGCGGTTGCGCCGCTCGTCGCGACCGGAGGCTACGCCGTCGAGTTCTCCAGCGCCTACGTGGTGGCGCGCCGGCCGGAGTGGCTGACGCAGGGCGTTCTGGCACGGCTGCCCCTGCTGCCCGGCGCGCGCGAGAGCAGCCTCTGGCTGCGCAAGCGCGCCTGATCTACTTGTAGGGGTCCGCCGCGTCGCGCAGGCCGTCGCCGAAGAAATTGAAGGCGAGGACGACGATGAACACCGGCACGACGGAGAGCATGATCCACGGGTAGAGCGCCACGGCGTTGATGTTCTGCGCTTCGTTGAGCAGTACGCCCCAGCTCGTCACCGGGGGCCGCAGCCCCAATCCGAGGAACGAGAGCGCCGTCTCGCCGAGGATCATGCTCGGCACCGACAGGCTGGCCGAGGCGATCAGGTGGCTCGCAAAACTGGGCAGCAGATGCCGCCCGATCACGCGCCCGGGGCCGGCGCCCATGAGCACCGCCGCCGAGGCGAAGTCCTCTTCGCGCAGCGCCAGCAGTTTCGAACGCACCGCGCGCGCGAGCCCGGGCCAGTCGAGGAGGCCGAGGATGATCGTGATGCCGAAATACACCAGCAGCGGGCTCCAGTTCACCGGGAGCGCAGCCGACAGGGCCATCCAGAGCGGCAGCTCGGGGAAGGAGCGCACCATCTCGATGAAGCGCTGGATCACGGTGTCGATCCAGCCGCCGTAGTAGCCCGAGATGCCGCCGAGGACGATGCCGATCAGGAAGCTGACGACGATGCCGAGCAGCCCGACGGTCAGCGAGATCCGCGTGCCGTAGATGATGCGCGACAGCAAGTCGCGCCCGAGCCGGTCGGTGCCGAGCAGGAACAGCGTGCCGCCCTCGGCCGCGCAGACGACGTGGAAGGTGCCCTCGATCATGCCCCAGAAACGGTACTCGTCCCCGTGGCAAAAGAACCGCATCGGCTGCACCTTGGCGACGTTCTCGACGTATTCGCGCTTGAGGGTTTCCATGTTCAGGCGCATGTCGTACCCGTAGACAAACGGGCCGACGAGCCGGCCCTCGTGGAACAGGTGGATGGCCTGGGGCGGCGCGTAAATGTGCCGCGTGTCGCGCGTATGCAGGTTGTACGGGGCCAGCACCTCGCTCACCAGCGTCGAGGCGTAGAACAGCAGCAGGACGACGCCGGAGATCAGCGCGATCCGGTGCCGGCGGAATTTCCACCACATGATCTTCCACTGCGAGGCGCGGTAGAAGCGTTCCTGCTCCGGCGTCAGCCATTCGGTCGCCTGCGGATCGAACGGCTCCGTGGAGACGAAATGCTCCGGGCGCGCGGTGGTCGCGGTGGCGCTCACTTGGCCGTCCCCCCGGTCAGGCGGATGCGCGGGTCAAGCGCCGCGAGCAGCAGGTCGGAAATGAACATGCCGACCACGGTGAGCAGCGACAGGAACATGAGGAACGACCCGGCAAGGTACTGGTCCTGGCTGCGGAGCGCCTCGAGCAGCATCGGCCCCGAGGTTTGCAGCGACAGCACCACCGCGACGATGGCGGATCCGGAAATCACGCTCGGCAGCAGGTTGCCGATGTCGGCGATGAACGGGTTGAGCGCCATGCGCAGCGGATACTTGATCAGCAGGCGCACCGCGGGCACGCCGCGCGCGCGCGCCGTGACGACGTACTGCTTCTGCAGTTCGTCCAGCAGATTGGCGCGCAGGCGGCGAATCATCGCCGCCGTGCCCGAGGTGCCGATCACGATCACCGGAATCCACAGATGACTGAGCACCGAGCGGAACTTGGCCCAGCCCCAGGGCTGGCCGAGGTATTCGGGATCCATGATGCCGCCGATCGAAAGCCCGAACTCCACGTTGGCGAAGTACATCAGCACCAGGGCGAACAGGAAATTGGGCGTCGCCAGGCCGACGTAACCCAGCAGCGTCAAGCCGTGGTCGCCCCAGCTGTACTGGTGCGTTGCCGCGTAGACGCCGATCGGGAAGGCAATCGCCCAGGTGAACAGGATGACCGAGAAGTTGAGGATGAAGGACAGCACCATGCGGTCGCCGACGACGTCCCCGACCGGCAGGTCGTACTCGAAGGACCAGCCCCAGTCGCCCTGCAGCAGGCCGGAAAAACCCTTCTCGCCGCGCCACAGGCCGATCCACACCGCGTACTGCTCGACGAACGGCTTGTCCAGCCCGTACTGCTTGCGCAGAAATTCCACCTTCTCGAGCGCCGCGTTGTCGCCCTGGCTCTTCAGCTCGGCAATCTGGTTGGACAGGAAATCGCCCGGCGGCAGCTTGATGATGCTGAACGTCACGAAGCTGATCACCAGCAGCGTCGGGATCATGATCAGCAGCCGGCGAATGGTGTAGGTCAGCATGGCGCGCTCACTTGTACCAGAACGTGTCCGGCCGGTAGATCCCGAAGAACGCCCCGGGATTCCAGTTATACAGCCCGCGCTCGGGCACGTTCATCAGCGTCGTCCGCGCGATCACCGGCTGGGGCACGCCAGAGACGACCCCGATCACGAACTGCTGCTCGGCGTGGATCTCGAGCATGCGGTGCCAGATGCGCTCGCGCTCGGCGCGGTCGGTCGCGCCGTACCAGTCCTGGAGTAGCGCCGCCAGCGCCTTCACTTCGGGCATGTCGAGCGCGTCCCCCGCCTTGCCGCTCGTCTCGAAGAACTGGCCGAATTTCGGCCATTGCAGCTGCTGCTGGTTGGTCGGCGCGAGCATCTCGGGGCTCATCTCCGGGGTGGGCACGCCATTGTCCAGCCCGCTCCAGGCCGCCATCACCGTCTCGCCGGAAAAGACGCGTTTGCGGAAGTTCTCGCGCTGCGAGGGCTTGGTGAAGAGCTGGATGCCGACCTCCCGCCAGGTCTCGCGGATCAACTCGAGGACATCGGTCTGCTCGGTGCCCTCGCCGGCGGTCTCGACGATGATCTCGAGCGGCCGGCCGTCCGGCAGGCGCCTGACTCCGTCGCGGCCGCGCAGCAGCCCGATCGAGTCGAGCAAAGTGTTCGCGGCCTTGCGGTCGTAGCTCGCCCAGCGCCTGCGGTACTTCTCGCGGAACAGCGGACTTTCCGCGAGGACGGTGTTGTTCGATTCGGCGCCGAGGCCGAAATAGATCACCTGATTCACCAGCGAGCGGTCGATCGCCAGCGACAGCGCTCGCCGGAACCGCACGTCACGCAGCACCTGGCGCCAGACGGGATCGTTGACGTTCAGGTTCGGGTAGAGCGCGAACTGCGAGCCGCTTCCCGTGCGCCACAGCAGCGTCCGGTAGCTGTTGCGCTTCTCGTGCTGCTTGAGAAAGGTGTAGTTGTTGAATTGCAGCTCCCGCGCCTGGAGGTCGGCCTCGCCGGCGCCGGTCTTCGCCGGGATCAGCTTCGAATCCGCGACTGCCATGATGACCTGGTCCACATAGGGCAGCTGCCGCCCGTTGACGTCGACGCGGTGGAAATAGGGATTGCGCAATGCGACGAAGCGATCGGCGGGCGGGCGGGTCGTGTTCATCCACGGCTGCAGCGTCGGCAGGTCCGGATTGTCGAACTGGTACATGTTGTCCAGCCGGTTGTGGATCTGCGACCACTTGCGTTTCGCGGTGCCGTTCGCCTCGGCCTCCGCCACCTTCTTCGAGTATTTCTTGTGAAACTTGCGCAGGTAATGCGCCGGCCGGTAGATGAACAGCGACGACGCCCCGGCCAGGTTCGGCAGGAAATCCGGATTCGGCTTCGACCACGTGAAGCGCACCGTCTGGGCGTCGAGGATTTCGAATTTCGGCGGCTCACCGTCGACCAGCAGATCGCGCGGCGGACCCGTCGGGCTGAGCTCGCGGTTGTTCGCCACGTCCTCCCAGTAATAGCGGAAGTCCTCGGTCGTGAACGGCTCCCCGTCCGACCAGCGATGCCCCTTGCGCAGCCGGAACGTGAAGCTGCGGTCCTCCTTCACGTCGTAGCTTTCGACGATGTCGGGAGCGAGGGCAAGATTGCGGTCGTAGCCGACGAGCCGCGCATAGCCGTAGACCACCAGCATGCGCACGTCGCGGCTGCGGCCGATCAGCATGTTGAGCGTGCCGCCGTGGCGGCCCGGCACGCCGGCCCCGCCCTCCAGCGCGACGACGAGCGGCGCCCGTGGCACGCGCTCGCTGACCGGAGGCAATTTGCCCGCGGCGACGTCGTCCTTGTACATCGGCGTCTCGATGGATTCGGCGGCCGCCGTCGCGACTGGCGCCGACAGGGCGAGCCACGCGACCGCAAGCATCCACAGGCGCCCCATCACGCGCGCAGCTCCGATACGTCCGCGTCGGCACTCGCCCGCACCAGGTGCCCGTCGCCGACGTCGAGCAACGGCAGCTTGACCGACCCGTCGAGGCAGAACGGCTGCGGCCACGCCGCGGGATTGGATGCCTTGCCTTCCATGAGGGCGGCAAAGTCGAGCTTGCGGTCGAGGTCCGGATCCGGCACCGCCGCGAACAGCGCCCGCGTGTAAGGATGAACCGGATTGCGGAACAGCTCGTCGTACGACGCCACCTCGACGATGCGTCCGGCGCACATCACCGCGATGCGATCCGCAAGGTAATTGACGACGGCCAGGTTGTGCGAGATCAGGATGTACGTCAGGCTCAGCGCGTCCTGCAGGTCGAGCAGCAGGTTGAGCACCTGGGCCTGTACCGAAACGTCGAGCGCGGACACCGGTTCGTCGCACAACAGCAGCTCGGGACTGAGGGCCAGGGCGCGCGCAATGCCGATGCGCTGGCGCTGGCCCCCGGAAAAGCTGTGCGGATAGCGGCGCAGGAAGCGGATGTCGAGGCCGACGAGGCCCATCAGTTCCTTGACCCGCGCAAACCGCTCGTCGGCATCGCCGATGCGGTGGATCACGAGCGGCTCGCTGATGATGTCGTACGCCGTCATGCGCGGGTTGAGCGAGCTGAACGGGTCCTGGAAGACGAATTGCACCTTGCGCCGGTAGGCGAACAGATCGTCGCCCTCGAGCGCAAGCACGTCGCGCGGCACGCCCTGCTCGTTGAAGACGATTTCACCGGCGTCCGGCCGCATCGCGCGCATGATCATCTTCGCGGTCGTCGTCTTTCCGCAGCCCGACTCGCCGACCAGCCCGAGGCACTCGCCGCGGCGCACCTCCAGGCTCACGTCGTCCACAGCGAGCACCTCGCCGCCCGGCTTGGCGCCGAACCACGATGTGCGGCGCGTGGTGAACCGCTTCGTGAGGCCGCGCACCGTCAGCAGCGGGCCGTCGTGCGCGTGCGCGACGTGCGGCCGTGCCGCCCCGGAGATCAGATGCTCCGTCGAGGCGCGCGCCTCCCGGATCGGCGTCAGGCGCTCGCCGGGCGCCATGTTGAAGCGCGGCACCGCGCGCATCAGCGCGCGGAGATAGGGATGGCGCGGGTCGCGGAAGATGTCATCCAGGGAGCCGGCCTCCATGACCCTGCCGTGATACATGACCACCACTTCGTCGGCCATGTTGGCCACGATGCCCAGGTCGTGCGTGATCATGAGCATGGCCATGTGCAGTTCCGCCTGCAGCTGCTTCATGAGCTGCAGGATCTGCGCCTGGATGGTNNGTCGGCTCGTCGGCGATGAGGAGCGCCGGCCGGCAGACCAGCGCGGCGGCGATCATCGCCCGCTGCCGCAGGCCGCCCGACAGCTCGAACGGGTAGGTGTGCTCCGCCTTGACGGGATCCGGAAAGCCCACCAGCCGCAGCATCTCCAGCACCACCTCGCGGCGCTGCCGGGCGCCGAGGTCGCGATGCAGTGCCAGCGCCTCGCCGATCTGGTTGCCGATCGTGTGCAGCGGCGACAGCGCGGTCATCGGCTCCTGGAAGATGATCGAGAGCCGCCCGCCGCGCAGGGCGCGCATTGGCCCGCCCTCGGGGTCGAGCCGGGCAATGTCCACCGTGCTCCCCGGGCGCTCCGGATCGCTGAAGAGAATTTCACCGCCATCGATGCGCGCCACGCGCGGCAGGATGCCCATGACGGCCTGCGCGAGGATCGACTTGCCGGATCCCGATTCGCCCACCAGCGCCACCGTCCCGCCGGCCGGGACACGGAACGACACGCCCTTGACCGCGTGGACGCGCCCCGCATCGACGTCGAGCGAAACTTGCAGGTCGCGAATGGTGAGAACGTCAGTCATTCGGCGTGAACCCAAGCGCGCGGTAGTTGGCGCGCGTGCTCGCGTCGAATGCGCAGTCGCGACGCCTCGCCTCCTCGGCCAGCGCGACGGCAAGAGCGTCGAACCCTGTCAAGCTCGAGTCGATACGAATCGATCCGCGCGCACCGCGCACGACCAGCTGCATCCATCCCCCAGAACGATCGCTTCGCGTCGTATAGTGGTCGAGCCGCAATGCGCGCAGATCCGGCCACGCAATGTCCCTTGCCAGCGGCCCCAACGCCCGGATCCCTCGCTCGTCCAGCTCGAAACGGGTCAGGTAGCGAACGACTGCCCGGGCGAAGTATACGAGGAACAGGCCCGCCACTGCAGCCAGAACCCAGATCAGCGGACCTGCCGGCTGGGCAAATTGCAGAACACCAACAGTCACCACCGAACCCGCGGCGCCCTGCGCGAGTTCCGTGGCGACGGCGCCGAACGGATAGCGGAAGTTGCGCGTCACCGGTCGTCTGGCAAGGCGTTGAAGTACGCGCCCGACGCGATCCAGCGCACGCCCTCCAGTCGGCGCGAAAAATCAAACAGATGTTCGAGAAATTGCCAAGTCGCCGCGTCGTGAACGGCGTGGTGCGTGAGCCAGCCCACCGCCTCGTCCGGCTGTCCCTCTTCGCGTGTGCGTGCAGCGGAGAGGGCCCGAACCGCCTGCGCCAGTGCCGCATCCTCGCCAAGAAATCCTCGGCCCCCTTGCCATGCGATGACATCCACATGCGTATTCAGTTGCCGCAAGCCGGGGGCAACCTCGGCGCGCCGATGCGGCCCGAAACGACTCAAGCCGAGAAATCCGCACTCGTGGAGGCGCGGAACGAGGCTGGCCGAAAGGCGGTTCCAAGGTGGCACGAGGACCGGCAGGGCCCGCGACCCGGACAGGCGCGCGAGGCGAGTCCGCGCGGACCGCAGGCGGGCAAGCGCCGATTCCGCAGGTTCCGCAGCAGGGAATTCGCATTTCTTTTCACCGGGGGCCGCCCGATTCCGGTGATCGCAACCATGCTGCAGCACGCTGACCCAAGGGCCAAGGTCGGCGAACAGCGACGGCACGGCGCGATCCGGGATCACTGCGAGCGCGAGCGGAATTTCCGCGGCCGTCGACAGCGCGAGCAGGCGCCGAAGGGCCGGCTCGGGCCGCGTTGCGTCATCGTCGCGCCACCAGAATTGAACGGGCCGACCGAGATCGCGCCGGCGCGCGCACTCGTCTGCCAACGCCCCCCACGCGGCGCTTACCACGGGATCGCCGCCCCCCAGTCGGCAATCAGGCGCGCGCTCGTCCGCGCGCCCTCGAGATTCACGCCGCCGGGGGATGCGCGGGGGCGGGACGCAGCGCGGTCGACCGCCGCGGCCAGCGTCTCCGGCGAAAGCGCCGCTTCCTCCATCCAGTCCACACGCCCGCGCTCCGCCAGGACCTGCGCGCGCAGGGTCTGCTCGGTCTCCCTGCCGCCCGCGAAAGGCACGATCAGCGCGCGCGCGCCGACATCCAGGATTTCCATCAGCGTGTTGTAGCCGGCCTGGCTGATCGACAGCGCAGCATTCCTCAGGAGCACCGGGAAATCGTCGCGTGAGCGTTCGACGACGACCCGCCCGCCGCCGATCTCGGCCGCCAGGGCATTCAGCTGCTGCCACGCCGCCGGCGCGACGTTGACGCCGGCGAGGATCCGCCAAGTCCGTTCGGCCAGCACGGTGCGCGCGCGGCAACGAATCGCGGTTTCCAGGAGCCGCATCCCGACTGCGCCCCCGCCGGCAGACACGACGACCTCATCCCGCCCGGCCTGCGCATTCGCCGTCCGCGCGGGGACTCGATCTACGACGTACCCTGTGTAATGCAACCGCGATCCGAGCGCTTGCGCGTGGCAGAAGGTTCGGTCCAGGCGCAACAGGTCGGGATCGCCGTGCACGAGCAGGTGATCGAAGTAGCGCTCGAACAGCGCAAGCATCTCGTCCTGCCGCGACCGATCCCGCTGCCCGCCGCCGAGGACGTCGCGGACCGACGAGACGATGACCGGACGGCGCGCCGTGGAAACTGCTGCGTCGAGCCACGGCAGCAGCTCGAAGCGCATCTGCCGCCTTCCGAACGGAAACAATTCCACGACGACGACCTGCGGCTCAACCGTTCGCCATGCCTGAAGGAGGGCCTCCCGGCGCTGCGCGCGCCACGCGTCGTCGACCGGACGCCCCGCCTCGTCGACAAGCACTTGGAATCCCTCGTCGAGCGCACCCACCGGCGGCAGCTGGATCCAGTGCAGGCCTTCCCTGGAAAGACCAGGCACGTCGAAGCCGCCGTTCAGCAGCGTCACCTCGAGCGATGCCTCGGCCATGGCGCGCGCCAAGGTCGTGGCGCGCTTCAGATGGCCGATGCCCAGCAGATGCTGGGCATAGACGAGAACCCGTTTGCGGCTCAACCCTTGCGCTCCCTCGACGTGACCTGTGCCAACGCGCTGCGGAGGGTCGCCGCGGCGGCATCGAGGCCTCGCTCCTGCCTCACCCACGCCGCGGCCTCGCGGCCCATTTGTGCGCGGCGCGCCTCGTCGAGAAGCAGTTCTCTGGTGCGCGACGCCAGCGCGCTCGGATTCCCCGGAATGACGAGCGATCCGGTCCTGCCGTCCGAGACGACGTCGGGGACTCCGCGCAACGCGCAGGAAACCACCGGCAGGCCGGCGGCTTGGGCTTCCAGCATGGCCATGCCATAGGCCTCGTTGACGGCCGGCCAGACGAACAGATCACCGGCCGCGCACACTCCCGCCACCTCGACCGCGCTCAACTCCCCGAGAAACCTGACCCGTCCCGAGGCGACCGGCTCCAGCGCCGCGACTACTTCGCCGCGCGCGGGACCGTCGCCGACGACAAGGAGCTGCCAGCGCAGATCGCCCAGCAGCCCAAGCGCCTGCGCAAGCTCCCGATACGAGGACAGCTTGTCGCCGGCGCGCATCATCGCCACGACGACCATCCAGGGGCGATCCGCGGCCAGGCCGTGCGTCCTCGCCAACTGCGCGCGATGGATCGCCCGCTGGTGCAGCGCCTCCTGCAGCGGCGTCGGATCCAGGAACGGCGGCAGGTAGCGGAGGCGATCCGGCGCAACAAGGCTGGACAGGCACTCGAGGTCGTGGCGTGTGGCGCCAAGCACGAGATCGGCGCGCTGAATCGCCGCCTGAACCGCAGCATGGCTCGATGCCCAAGGGCCGGAGGCACGCTTGGGCGCAAACGAGGCTTCAGCCATGACGTACGGAATGCCGAGCGCCTCGGTCACCCGCGGACCCAGCCAGTCGGGGGCCTTGTAGTAGACGTGATACGTGAACCAGAGCTCCGGCCGCGCGCCAAGCGGTCCGCGTTGCCAGCGATCAGCCAGCTGCCGGGCGATCTCCGTACCTTCGCTACGCAGCCGGACTTGCGTTTGCGGATCACCCGAGGGGTCGATGCTGCGAAATTCCGAGGCGAGCTCGACCTCGTGGCCCGCGAGACGCAGCGCGTGCATGAGAAGCCTCGCGACGCGGCGATCGCCGGACGGCGTGCCATGCTCGGGCGACTTGAGCGGCGCGTAGAAAACGATGCGCATGCGGTCAGCAGGCGGGACGGGTCGCGGCGGCGCCGCCGTGGAGACCGAGTCGCCGCGCCAGGCGCTCGACGTTGCCCTCGAGCGCGAACCGGCTCGCGACGCGCAGCCGGCCGGCAAGGCCGAGCTGCGCGCGCTTTGCGGGATCCATGACCAGCGCCTCGAGCGCGCGTGCGAGCGCCTCCGGGGCTTCGGCAGGCACGAGCAAGCCCGTGACGCCATCCTCGACCAGCTCGGGAATCCCGGAGACGCGCGTGGCGACGCAGGGCAGATCCTGGCTCTGCGCCTCCATCAGCACGTTGGGCAGCCCATCGCGATCGCCATCCCTGGCGATGCGGCTGGCGATCGCGAAGATGTCCGCAGCGCGGTACTCCTGCAGCAGCGCTTCCTGCGCCAGCGCGCCGCGCCATTGCACCCGATCGGCAACGCCCAGCTTGCGCGCCAGCGTCTCGAGCGGCCGGCGCAGTGGGCCGCCACCCACGTGCACGAATCGCCAATGCAGCGCGCGCGGCAGCAGCGCCAGAGCCTGCAGCAGCACGTCGACGCCCTTCTTCTCGACCAGCCGCCCGACCGAAATGATCGTGATGGGGTCGCTCGCCGCCGAACCGTCGCGCGCGCCGCGACCCTGTGGGGGGGGCGCGAAGCGCGCGAGATCGAGGCCGTGGTAGACGAGCTCGACACGCCCCTGAGGGGCAAGCGCCGCCAGGTGCGCGTAATTGGCCGCCGTGCAGGTCACGAGCCACTCGCAGTCCTGCAGCTTCTCGCGTTTCTCCCACTCCGGCGTCGTCCAGATGTCCTTGGCATGCGCCGATCCGCTCCAGGGCAGGCCGCGAAGCATCGCGGCGTACCGTGTGACCGAGGCCGGCGTGTGCAGAAAGTGCACGTGCAACCGCGCCACGTCGGCGGGCAGCTCGCTTGCAAGCACCAGCGCCTGGCCGAAGCGGCGGCCCCTGTTGGGTGTCGGGTCACGGCGCAGATCGCGCAGCCATAGCGCCCGAACCTTCCGATAAACCGGCCACTTGCGCACGCGCCACCAGGCGCGCAACACGCGCAGCGGCTCCTGGTACAGGTACTCCGGCAGATAGAGGACCGGCGCGCGAATCTCCCGGTGCACCGGGTGCGCCCGATCGTCGGTCGGGAAACGCAGCGAGACGATGAGCGCATTCAAGCCGCGCCGCTCCAGCGCAGCGATTTCCTGCGCGATGAACGTCTCCGACAGCCGCGGGTATCCCTTCAGGACGACGGCCACGCGGCCCGGCTGCGCCGCGATCATCGCATCAGGCGGAATGTGCCTGCGTGCGCGGCAACGCGGCGTCCTGCGCCCTTTCCACCCACGGCGCGACGAGGCGAGAGACGTTCGTCAGCCCTTCGAGCAGGCCGGGAACCACGACGTCCGACGGACGGCCCTGACGCGGCAACTGGCGCAGGGCAGCGGCCATCGTGGCGCCGTCGTAGCGCCCGTCGTCCGCGAGCATGCTCACCAGGCCCAGCGCCGCCGCGCGCGAGGTGCGGATGTACTGCTCGAGACGCGGGGCCGTGCGCGGCACGATCAACGCCCGTTTGTTCAGCGACAGCACCTCGCAGAACGTGTTGTAGCCGCCCATGCCCACGACCGCCGCCGCGCCGGAGACCAGGGTTTCGAGGTGGCTGTGGAACGTGATCATGTCGACGCGCTTCAGGCGCGCGGCCCGCTCCATGAACTCGGCCTGCCGCTCGGGCTGCATGAACGGCCCGAGGACGAACAGCGCCGGGTACGGGAGCAGCGGATCGTGCTCGTACGCCCGCAGCACCCACTCGATCAGGCTCTCGCCGTCGCCGCCGCCGCCGGTCGTGACCAGCAGATACGGCTTGCGCGTGATCTCCGGAAGCCGGGGTGGCGCCCCGCGCGTCGGCACCTCGCGGTGCAGATAGCCGGTGTAGATGATCTTCTGTCGCACGCCGAGAGGCAGCGAGATGCCCTCCAGCGGATTGCAGATCTGCGGCAGTCCGTACACCCAGATCTCGTCGTAGATGTCGCGCAGCGCCGGCAACACGTTCTTGCGCTCCCACTCGGGCACGAGCAGCCGCGGCTCGTCCATCACGTCGCGCAATCCCAGCACCAGGCGCGTGCCGCGCTGCTTCAGCATTTCCAGCGTGCCCAGCACCTCGCCGCGCAGCCCGAGGGGCTCCTTGTCGACGATGAACAGATCCGGATCGAACATCTCCGCCGTATGGCGGATGATCGAGGCGCGCATCTGCAGCGTCTGCTCGATGTCGATGTGCAGGTTGAGCGGCGTATAGCCGCCGTCGCGCAGCTTGATCACGCCCGGGACGCGCACGAAATCGACCCGCGAGCGGAAGTCGAAGCTGCCGATGATCGGCGACCCGGACAGAATCAGCACCGACAGGTTCTTGAAGCGCTCGACCAGCGAATGGGCGATCGTGCGGCACCGCCGCAGGTGCCCCAGCCCGAACGTGTCGTGGCTGTAGATCAGAATGCGGCCGTCCTTGCGCTCGCTTGCCATGGATTTTCCCCAGTCTCCGGGCGCCCGCGGTTCCCGCGCGCCCCTGCTGCGAACCCGGAATTGTCGTCTCGTGACGGCCGGGGTGCAAGCCGGGTCCCGGATCGCGGGGGCGTAACATCCGCCCGTGCCATTCGACACGACGCCCCACGTCATCACCACCTTGATCGCCCTGGGGATGGCGCTTGCGTTCATCGTCGCCGACCGGCATTCGCCGACGAGCCGCGCGCTCGCCCTGTTCCTCGTCTCGATCGGGCTCTCGATCGGCGTTTCCGTACTGATCGAAGGGCCCTTGATCCGCCGCCAGGGGCAGCCTGCCTGGGGCGGTCTTTTTGCGCTGCCGGAGTCGCTGGCCTTCTTCTTCGCGTATGAATGGCTGCTGCGGGTCCGTCGCACGGTACCTGCCGGCAGCCTGTACACGCTTGGTCCCGACCGGCTGGTGCGCGTCGCGCAGGGACTGTCCATCCTCTACTGGCTTGTCGCCCTCGCGTTCCCGGTGGAGCGGCGCCAGTACTTCATCGGGGAATTCGTGACGGGCGCGTCCAATGCGTCGCACCCTTGGTTCTGGATCTTCGCGGCCCCCCTGCTCATCTCGCTCGCGTTGGGCATTTTCTCGGGGCTGCTGCTGCTCAACCGGCGGCCCGACCGCGCCGAGTCAATGCGCATGCTGGCATTTCTCGCCGGCGCGCCGTTCATGGCCTCCGGCCTCGTGCTGCCGCCGCAGCAGGCCCCGCTGGGCACCGCCATCGGCCTGCTGATCTTTCTCGTTGGCGCCGTGCAATATCACGTGACGCAGGGACGCCGGGCGCAGTTTCTGTCGCGTTTCCTTGCGCCGCAGGTCGCGGACATGGTGCGCCAGCGCGGCCTGAAGAGCGCCACCGACGAGCGAACCCTTGAACTGTCGGCTGTCTATTGCGACCTCCGGGGCTTCACCGCCTTTTCCGAAGCCACGTCCTCCAAGCACGTCATCGGCATTCTGCGCGAGTACTACGATGCGGTGGGCAACGCCGCCGCGGAATTCGGCGGCACGATCAAGGACCAGGCGGGGGACGGCGTGCTGATCCTCGTCGGCGCGCCGATCCCGTATCCCGACCACGCGCGCCGCGCGCTCGAGCTGGCGAGGCGGATCCGCGAGGTCGGTATCGAGCTGTCCCGGCGCTGGTCGGACGCCCAGCTGAGCCTGGGCGTCGGTGTGGGCGTGGCGAGCGGATTCGTGACCGTGGGCGTCATCGGCGCCGCGTCGCGCCTCGAGTACACGGCGGTCGGGCCTGCGGTCAACCTTGCGGCACGTTTCTGCGCCGAGGCCGCGCATGGGGAGGTTCTCGTAGACCAGAGAACGGTGGATTTGGCCGCAGCGGGCCCGTCTGCCGAGCACCTTCGGCCCGGCGAAGCGCTGGCCCTCAAGGGCTTCCAGCAACCGGTGCAGAGCTACGTGCTGGCGAGCGTGTAGCGCTTCAGACGCGGTACGCCAGCGTCGTCATCACCTTCGCCATCGCACGCATCGCGGTCTGCAGCGGGGCCGGCATCGCCGCCGCGCCCAACGACTCGGCCATGGCGCGATGCGCCGCCTCTTCGCGCCGCATCTGCTCGACGATGACCCGCGTGCGGCGATCTTCCGGCGACAACTGTTCGAGATGACGGGTGAGATGGTCTTCGACCTGTCGCTCGGTTTCGGCAAGGAAAGCCAGGTTCCAGCGATCNNTCCCGCGCGGCGCGCTCCAGCGCGTGACGCGTATCAGGATTGCGAGCGGTCAGGGCCTGTCCTTGGTACAGCGCCTGTGCACAGACCTCGCCCACGTGGTTGATGCGCATGAGCGCGGCCGCGTGCGCACGCTCGGCCTCCTCCAGCGGGCCGTCCGGCACACCCTCGGCCGGCGACAGGCGCGATTCGCGGTGCACTCCCGTTACGGCGCGCAGCGCAGTGTCGAAACCCGCGATCAGGCGATCGATCGGATCCATGCCGCCAGTATAGGCAAAAAAAAACGGGCATCCGAAGATGCCCGTCGAATCCTTGTGGCCGGATCGCTCCGGCCTGCAGGAGCAATGCTTAGAACGCGTGACGCAACGTGAACGTCAGGTTGCGCGGATCTTCGCCAGCCGCCACGACAGACGTCGCCGTGCCGATGTTGCCAGACCCCGTAGTAAAGAAGTCGTACGCTGCACGGCTGTCGTTCTTGATCTGGGCGTAATTGACCGCGAAGGACGTGCGCTTCGACAGATCGTACGCATACGTGATCGCGTACATCTTCGCGCCCGTGCTCGAGCCACCCGCCGTGCCTTTGTCATCCTTGGCCTCGGTGTAATGGCCATACACGCCATGCGGGCCCCACGTGTACTGAACCGGAATCGACCATGCCGTGCGGTTGTTGGTCTGCACGCCGCCCAGCGCAGTCTTCAGCTTCGACTTGTCCCATGCGAGACCGACCATGAGGCCGCCCCAGCGATAGGAGCCGGCAATGCGGTCGCCGCGCTCATCCAGCGTCGTCACGGTGGGCGCGTCCTGCTTGGCCTGCCAGTAGCTGTAGCCGACCGTCCAGTTCCCGCCGTTGAACACCGGATTGACGTTGTAGCCCGAACCCTTGCGCTGCGTCGAGCCAATGTCACCTTCCTGAGCGCCCAAGGGGTTCGTCGAATAGCCGAGGTACACATCCAGACCGCCCCACGTCGGGGTGCGATAGTAGATGGCATTCGGCGTCCGCGTGGCGTTCGCGATCGACCGCTTCAAGCACACGCTTGCCACGTTGCAGGATTGGACGTAGGCGAGCAGCGAGATGCTGTCGCTCTTCAGGTCGCCTTTCGCGGTCAGGTTGCTCTCACGCAGACCATAGTGCATGTCCTGGCGACCGAAAATGATCTGGCCCCAGGTCGCGCTACGCAGGCCGATGTGGTTGTTGCCCGTCGGGCCACCGCCATCCGCCGCGCTGTCCGGCGCGATGCGCCAGTCAACCTGGGCAATCGCGGAAACACCGCCGCCCAGATCTTCGCGAATGTTGAACACGATCCGCGACGAGTCGTCGGTCAGTCGGCTTTCGGTGTTGTTCGTACCCGCCGGCCGGGCCGCCGAGTTCATGTTGCCGAGCTTGTACTGCCCGAAGCTCATCTTCAAAAAGCCACTGATCGTGACACTCGATTGCGCGAGCGCCACACCGGGAAGCGCCAGCGCACCGGCGACTGCCACTGCCAGAAGTTTCTTGTTCATCCAGTAATTCTCCCGTTCGTTGAACATTCGGTCGGCCTAGGTCCGACCGCCTCAACCTCTCAAATCCGAGAAGTTGCGTGAATTCTGCCCTAGTGCATCCGGGCGGGGCAACGAAAGTGTGAGATTTTTCAGGTTCTTAGCTAAGCATGTTGCACTCGTGCAACATGATCTTCAATTCAATAAAATCATGGGGTTACCTACAACCAAGCGGGTAGCTGATAGGCACCGAGACCGCGATCGCCTACCCCCGCAAACACGCCGAGGAACTACTGACTCCCAAGCAGCGCCGCGAGCGCCCGCCCAGGGTCCGCCGCCCTCATGAGGGTTTCGCCGACAAGAAACGCGCCCACGCCAGCTGCAAACATGCGTCGGACATCCGCCGACGACGCGATGCCGCTCTCCGTGACCACCAGGCGATCCGCAGGGACGCTCGGCAGCAACGCCAGGGTTGTTTCCAGCCGGGTTTCGAACGTCCGCAGGTTCCGGTTGTTGATGCCCAGAAGGGGGGTCTCCAGCTGCAATGCCGCGTCTAGCTCCGGCTCGTCGTGCACCTCGACCAGCACCGCCATGCCCAGGTCCCTGGCGACGCGTTCGAGCCCTTGCAGCGCGCGCACGTCGAGCGCCCCGGCGATGAGCAGGATGCAGTCCGCCCCCAGCGCCCGGGCGTCGACGACTTGATACGGGTCGATGATGAAGTCCTTCCGCAGAACCGGCAGTCCGCAGGCGGCACGCGCGGCCACCAGGTGCTCGGGCATCCCCTGGAAGTACTCGCGATCGGTCAGTACGGACAGGCAGGTCGCGCCCGACGCCGCGTAGCGAGTCGCGATCGCGGCAGGATCGAAATCCGCGCGCAGCAGCCCCTTGGAGGGGCTTGCGCGCTTGATTTCCGCGATCACGGCCGGCTGCCGGACGGCGATCCGCGCACGAATCGCGCCGACGAAGTCGCGAGGCGGTGGCGCAGCCCGCGCGCGCCGAGCCACCTCCTCGTCGCTCGCTTGCCTGCGCGCCGAAGCGATCTCCTCGCGCTTGGTCGCGAGGATGGTCTGCAGGATGTCGGACATCAGCCCTTGGGCGTGAACTTGCGCGTCGCCGCGACGAATGCGTCCAGGCGCTCGCGCGCCGCGCCACTCGACACCGCCTTTCTCGCCCGCTCGATCCCGGCCTGAACGCTCTTGGCGTGGCCGGCCACGTAGATTGCCGCGCCGGCGTTGAGCAGCACGATGTTGAGGGCCGGCCCCGGCTGGTTGCCGAGGACCGCGAGCATCATGTCCTTGGACTCCTCCACCGTGCTCACCTGGATTGCCCGCCGGTCGTAGAGTTCCAGCCCGAACTGCGAGGGGTGGATCTCGTATTCGCGCACCTCCCCCTTGACGAACTCGCCCACCAGCGTCGGGCCGGAGATCGAAATTTCGTCGAGGCCGTCCAGGCCGTGCACCACCATCACGTGCCGGGAGCCGAGCCGCTGGAGGACGCGCACCTGGATGCCGACGAGGTCCGGATGGAACACGCCGAGCAGCTGACTGCCCGCCGAGGCCGGATTGGTGAGGGGTCCGAGGATGTTGAAGATGGTGCGCACGCCCAGCTCGCGCCGCACCGGCGCGGCGAATTTCATCGCCGGGTGATGCGCCGGCGCGAACATGAAGCCGACGCCGGTCTGCTCGACGCACGTCGCGATCTGCTCCGGCGTCAGGTCGATGCGCGCGCCCAGCGCTTCGAGCACGTCCGCGCTGCCCGAGCGCGACGACACGGCGCGATTGCCGTGCTTGGCGATGCGCGCGCCGGCCGCCGCGGCGACGAACGCGCAGACCGTGGAAACGTTGAAGGTGTGCGCCGTGTCGCCGCCGGTGCCCACGATGTCGAGCAGCTGCGCCGGTTCGGCGACCGGCACGCGCGTCGCGAATTCGCGCATCACCTGCGCGGCGGCCGCAATCTCGCCGACGGTCTCCTTCTTCACGCGCAACCCGATGATGAACGCGGCGATCTGCGCAGGGGTGAGCTCGCCGCGCATGATCTGGCGCATGATGTGCAGCATCTCGTCGTGGAACACCTCACGGTGCTCGACGGTGCGCTGGATCGCTTCCGAAATCGTGATGCTCATGCGGATTCCTCCGTGGGAGCGGCCGCCGCGGCGCCCGCAGATTGCAGGAAATTTCTCAGCAGCGCGTGGCCGTGCTCGGTCAGCAGCGCCTCGGGGTGAAACTGCACGCCTTCGACGGCGAGCCGGCGGTGGCGCACGCCCATGATCTCGCCGTCGTCCGACTCGGCCGTGATCACCAGCTCGCCGGGCAGCGTCGAGCGCTCGATCGCGAGCGAGTGGTAGCGCGTCGCGATGAAGTCGTTCGGCACGCCCGCGAACACGCCCCGGCCGTCGTGATGCACGCGCGACACCTTGCCGTGCATGACGCGCTGCGCGCGGACGACGCGGCCGCCGAACGCCTGCCCGATCGCCTGGTGTCCCAGGCAGACGCCCAGCAGCGGCACGCGACCGGCGAGGCGCCGGATCAGCTCGAGCGTAATGCCCGCCTCGTTCGGCGTGCACGGTCCCGGCGAGATCACGATGCCCTCCGGCGCCCGCGAGGCGATGGCGTCCACCGTCGTTTCGTCGTTTCTCACGACGCGCACGGAGGCGCCCAGCTCGCCNNGTGAAGGAATCGTAGTTGTCGAGCACCAGAATCACGCCGCCCTCCCCGCGCCCGCATCCGCCAGCTCCGCGGCCTTGAGAACCGCCCGGGTCTTGTGCAACGTTTCCTGCCACTCGGCCTGCGGATCGGAATCGGCCACGATGCCGGCCGCGGCCTGCACGTGCAGCGTCCGCTCCTTGAGCACCGCGGTGCGAATCGCGATCGCCACGTCCATGTCGCCGTTGAATCCGAGATAGCCGACCGCGCCGCTGTAGACCCCCCGCGCGACCGGCTCGAGCTCGTCGATGATCTGCATCGCGCGCACCTTGGGCGCGCCGGTGACGGTGCCCGCCGGAAAGCTCGCCTTGAAAACGTCCACCGCGTCCAGCCCCGGCGCGATCCGGCCCTCGACGTTCGAGACGATGTGCATGACGTGCGAGTACCGCTCCACCACCATCTGCTCGGTCACGCGGACCGTGCCGGTGGCGGCGACGCGGCCGANNTCCTTGGGATCGGCGAGCAGCTCGGCGGCGATGCGCTGGTCCGCCGCGGCGTCCGCGCCCCGCGGCCGCGTGCCGGCGATCGGCCGCAGCGTGATCGTGTCCCCGGACAGGCGCACCATGATCTCCGGCGACGCGCCGATGACGTGGTGGTCGCCGAAATCAAAATAGAACATGTACGGCGACGGGTTCAGGCTGCGCAGCGCTCGATACAGCTCGATCGGCGGGGCGGCAAACGGCCGCGAGCTGCGTTGCGAAACCTGCACCTGCATGCAGTCGCCTGCGAACACGTATTCCTTGGCGCGGTGCACGGCGGCCAGGAACTGCTCCTGCGTGAACGATCGCGTGACCGCCGCGGGTTCGCCCGCGCCGGGCGGCGCAGCCGATCCGAGCACGACCGCCTCGGGCAGCGGCGTGGCGAGCCGGCCGCGCAGCTGCTCGAGCCGCTGATGCGCGGCGCGATACGCACCGGGCTCCCGCGGGTCGGCGTACACGACGAGATAGAGCTTGCCGCGCAGATTGTCCACGACCGCGAGTTCGTCGGACACGAGCAGCAGCAGCTCGGGCGTACCGAGGGGGTCCGCCTTGCCGCCGCGCAGCGCGTGCGGTTCCACATGGCGGACCGTCTCGTAGCCGAAATAACCGACCAGCCCGCCGCCGAAGCGCAGGTCCGCCGGCGCCGGCGCAACTTTCTGCCGCTTGAGCCACGCGCGCGCGAATTCGAACGGGTCGGCACCTTCCTCGCGCTCCAGGCAGACGTCGCTGCCGCGCGCGTCGCGCAGCAGCCGCCGCAGCGTGCCGTGCCGCGCTTCGATGCGTTCGGCGCAGGCCAGCCCGATGAAGGAATAGCGGCCGAACCGCTCACCGCCGACCACCGATTCCAGCAGGTACGAATACGGCCCTTGCGCGAGCTTGAGATAGACCGCCAGCGGCGTGTAGAGATCGGCGCGCGCCTCGATCACCAGGGGCGCGCGCGTGAATCCCTGCGCGGCAAGACCGAGAAATTCCTGCTCCGTCATGACAGCGATGCTCCAGAACCAACCAGATCAACGGGAACTGCGACTTGCGGCTCGACCTGCTGCGCGTCGCCCGTGCCGCACGGGCGCGCACCGTCGGTTAGCGGCGCCAGGGGCGCCAGCTACGCCAAGAGGAATGCCCGATGCGGATACGGTTCGTGGTCACGAGGATTCGATCAACGCTTCCGCAGCGTGCAGAAGCGTCGCGACTATACCATCGGATTCGATGCTCTGCACCTCGCGCCCCTCGCGGTAACCGTAGGGTACGAGGTAGACGCGGCAACCTGCGGCGCGTCCCGCCAGGGCGTCATTTTCCGAGTCGCCGATGACGACGGCATCACGCGCCGCGACGCCGAGCCTGCGGCACGCTTCCTCGAACGGCTCGGGTCGCGGCTTGCGCGCGCCGACTTGGTCCGAGGTCACGGTCGTGTCGAGCAGCCCGGCGAGCCCCGTTTCTTTGAGGAGCGGCAGCGTGAAGCGCTCCGCCTTGTTGGTCACGCAGGCGAGCCGCAGGCCCGCGATCCGCATCCGCTCCAGTCCCTCCCGCACGCCGGGAAACAGGCGCGACGCCCGCCCGTTGCAGCGCGCGTAGTGCGCCGCGAAACGCTCCCGCGCCGCAACCTCCGCGGCCTGCCCGGCGCCCGCAGCCCCCAGGCAGCGGCGCACCAGAGGGTCGATGCCCTTGCCGATGAAGTCGCGCACGGTCGACTCGGGCAGCGCTGGAAATCCCAGGTCCGCGAGCATCCCGTTGGCCGCGGCGGCGAGGTCCGGGGCCGTGTCGAGCAGCGTCCCGTCCAGATCGAGCAAGACCGCGCGAATCACGCGCCGCAGACGGCCGCGCCGCCCTCAGGCGGCCCGCGGCGCCGCAGCGAGCCGCGTGCGCATGTCCGCGATGGTCGCCGCGTAGTCGCGCGCGCCGAAGATCGCCGAGCCGGCGACGAACGTGTCGGCCCCCGCGGCCGCGACTTCGGCGATGTTCTCGACCTTGATGCCGCCGTCGACCTCCAGCCAGACGTCCCGCCCNNAAGCTGATCAGGTTCGCGCCGGCCTTCGCGAAGTCGGCGACGATGCGGTCGACCGGCTTGACCATGAGATGCACGTCAATCGGCGCCTTGGCATGCGGCCGCACCGCCGCGCAGACCAGCGGCCCGACCGTCAGGTTCGGCACGTAATGATTGTCCATCACGTCGAAGTGAATCAGGTCGGCGCCTGCCGCCTCCACGGCGCGCACTTCCTCGCCAAGCCGCGCAAAATCGGCCGAGAGAATGGATGGGGCGATCCGGAAGACCATGGCGCGCGCAGTTTACAATGGGGCGTTTTCAACCGTCACGGGGCGCGTCCAGCGGAGTCATGGGGAACGATCAGCGCCACCAGATTGCAGTGAGCGTGAAGACCCGCTACCTCGTCGAGCAGTCCGACGAGTCGGCCAACCACTTCGTCTTCGCCTACACGATCACGATCCGCAACACCGGCAGCGCGGCGGCCCAGTTGATCAGCCGGCACTGGCTGATCACCGACGCCAACGGGCAGGTGCAGGAAGTGCGCGGCAAGGGCGTCGTCGGCGCGCAGCCCGTGGTGCGGCCCGGCGAGAGCCACGAGTACACGAGCGGCACGGCGATCGCCACGCCGGTCGGCACGATGCGCGGCACCTATCAGATGGTCGCGGAAGACGGCACGCACTTCGACGCCGAGATTCCCGAATTCACGCTGTCGGTCCCGCGCGTGCTGCACTAGCCCCGCGCTAATCGTCCTTGCGCTGGCGCGGCCAAGTCCACCACACGATCAGCGCGGCGATCGCGAGCACGACGGCAATTTCGAGAAAGATGACCCACATGGCGCGCGCACGGCTGGGTGCGCTGACCGCGATTCTACTGCTCGCCGCCTGCCAGCAGGTGTCGGTCCGGGAGAGCGCCGGCGGCTGTCCGGCCTGTCCCGTTTGCGCGCAGTGCCCGCCCGCCGCCGTGACACCGCCGCGGGTCGCGCAGTACGAGCCGGTGGCCTTCGAGGCCCTGCCCGGCTGGTCCTCGGCGGCGCTCGTGCCCAGCCTGCGCGCCTTCCAGCGCGGTTGCGCGCGCATCGCGTCGACGCACGCGCTGCGCACCGCCTGTGACAAGGCGGCGAACGTCCGGGCGCAGGACGAAGCGGCAGCGCGNNCTGATCACCGGCTACTACGAACCGATTCTCGCCGGCAGCCGCTCGCGTACCGAGCGCTTTCGCCTGCCCGTGTACGGACCGCCGGAGGATCTGGTGGCCGTCGATCTCGCATCCCAACATCCCGAGCTGCGCAACCTGCGCCTGCGCGGCCGCGTCGAGGGTCGCAAGCTCGTGCCGTACTGGTCGCGCGCGGAGATCGATCGCCGCGCGGCGGACTTCCCTGCACCGGTGCTCGCCTGGGTCGCGGATCCGGTCGAACTCTTCTTCCTGCAGATCCAGGGATCGGGGCAGATCGAGCTTGAATCGGGCAATCGCATGCGCGTCGGGTATGCCGATCAGAACGGCCACCCCTATCGATCGCTCGGGCGCCACCTCGTCGACCGCGGCGAACTGAAGCTCGAGCAGGCCTCGATGCAGGGCATCAAGGCCTGGGCACTCGCCAATCCGGCAAAGCTCCAGGAAGCGCTCGATGCCAATCCCAGCTACGTGTTCTTCCGCGAGCTGCCCGCCGATGGCGACCCCGTCGGCGCGCTCGGCGCGCCGCTCAGCCCGGGCTATTCGATCGCCGTCGACCCCCGCTTCGTTCCTCTGGGCGCACCGGTGTATCTGGCGACGACCTTTCCGCTCTCGACGCGCGCGCTGGAGCGGCTGGTGGCGGCGCAGGACACGGGCGGCGCAATCCGCGGCGCGGTGCGCGCCGATTTCTTCTGGGGCAGCGGGGAAGAGGCCGGCACGCTGGCCGGTCGCATGCGCCAGACGGGGCGACTCTGGCTGCTCTGGCCCAAGGGCCAGCAAGTGCCCCCGCTCTAGGTTACTTGCCGCCTTTCTTCGCGCCCGCCTCGTCCATCAGGCTGCGCAGCTGCGCCAGCGCCACGCCGCCGCGCACCCGCTCGCCGTTGGCGAGAAACAGCGTCGGCGTCGAACCCACGCCGAGCTTGCGGCCGTAGGCGAGGATCTTGTCGATCGGCGTGTCGCACCCGGGGCTCGCCTTGGGCACCTTGTGCTCCTGGGCAAGCTCGAGCCAAGCCTTGGCGCGGTCCGCCGAGCACCAGGCGGCCTTCGAATGGTCGGTTCGTTCGGGGCGGATCACCGGGTACATGAAATAGTGGATCGTCACGTCGTCGAGCTGCGCGAGCGTCTTCTCGAACTTGAAGCACGCCGGGCAGTAGGGATCGGAAAACACCACCAGCTTCTGCTTGCCGCTGCCGCGCTGCACCTTGACGGCGAGGTCGTAAGGCATCGCGTCCATCGACACCGCGGATATGCGCCGCAACCGCTCCTCGGTGAGGTTGCGATCCGTCTTCGTGTCGATGATCTCGCCGACGAAGATGTGCGTGGCCCGGGCATCGGTATAGACGATGCGGGTGCCCTCGGCCCCCGCGAAGCGGACCTCGAAAATGCCCTGCACGGGCGTCGCCTGCACGCCCTCGACTTTTGCGCCGCCGAGCTTGGATTCGATCACCTGCCGGATCATCGCCTCGTCGGCGGACGCCGGAAGCGCCGCGCCCAGGACTGCCCACAGCATCACATTCAGGATTCGCATTTCAGTTCATCGCCTGTCGCATGAGGAGGTTTTTCACCGCGGAAAGCCCGTTCACCGCACGCAGCCCGGTGTTGCGCAACCAGCCCGCCGCGGCGCCACGCGCGTCGAACAGCCCGAACAGCCCCTGCACGGTCGCGCGCATCGCGAGTATATCTTCGGCGCGCGCACGCTCGTAACGACGCAGGAGCCGCAGATCGCCCGGATCGCGGCCCGGCTCGCGATCCCTCAGCACCTGTGCCAGATCGCGCGCGTCATGAAATCCGAGATTGACGCCCTGCCCCGCCAGCGGATGCACCACGTGCGCCGCGTCGCCGGCCAGCGCGACGCGCGGCGCCACGAGGCGCCGCGCAAACATCCGCAGCAGGGGAAACCCGCGCGCCGCGGTGACCACGGACAGCTCGCCCAGCGCACCCTGCGACGCCCCCTCGACCTCGAGCGCGAGCTGCTGCGGCGCCAGGCCGAGCAGGCGTTCCGCCGCCGCCTCTGCAGTGGACCAGACCATCGAGACATGGTTCCCCGGCAGCGGCAGCAACGCCAGGATCGGCCCGCCTTGAAACCACTGCAGCGCCACGTTGCGGTGCGGATTCGCACAGGCGAAATTCGCCACGACCGCGGTCTGGCCGTAGGGCACTGCATCGGCCGACAGACCCGCGTGCTCGCGCACGCTCGACTGCGCGCCGTCCGCGCCGACGACGAGACTCGCTTCGAGATGGCGTCCATCGGACAGCGCGACGGCGGCGAGCCCATCGCCCAGCGCCAGGCCCTCGCATCGCAGCCCGTCGACGACGTCCAGCCGGTCCTGGCTCAGCAGGCCCTGCCAGAGCGCTTCCTGCAGCACGCCGTCCTCGACGATCCACGCGAGTTCGCTGACGCCCGCATCGTAGGCGTCGAATTCCAGCACCGCACGGCCGTCGTCGCCGTGCACGCGCATGCCATGCACCGGCGTGAGACGCGCCTCGGGCATCCGCTGCCACGCCTGCTGCGCGGCCAGGAAGCGCGCGTTCCCCGGGCTGATCGCATAGATGCGCGAGTCGAACGCTGCGCCGGGGAGCGACGGGCGCACCTGAGCCACCAGTCCGACCGCGGCGCCGCGCAGCGCGCGAGCGAGTGCCGCGCCCACCAGGCCTCCCCCCACGATGACGACGTCGTATGCCATGCGCAGATTGTATGGCGGGCGGCAGGCCGCCCGACGCCTACACGGCGACCGGCTGCGCGCGGATGTAGACGCGCTCCTCGCGGACCGTGCGCGCCAGCAGCTTGGTGAGCGCGTAGACGGCCTCGATGTGCGGCGTGGGAATCTCCACGTCGCGCCCGAGTTCGATGACGGCGCCGACCAGCGCGTCGATTTCGGGATCCCGCCCCAGCTCGATGTCCTGCAGCATCGACGTCTTGTGGCGCCCGACCTTCTCGGCGCCGGCGATGCGGCGATCCAGCGAAACCCGGAACTTGACGCCGAGGCGCTCCGCGACGTTCTGCGCCTCGGTCATCATGTCGGCCGCGAGTTGCCGCGTCGGCGCGTACTGGCAGATGTCCACGAGCGTCGAATGGGTCAGGGCGCTGATCGGATTGAAGGTGAGATTGCCCCAGAGCTTGAGCCAGATTTCGGAGCGGATGTCACCGAGCAGCGGCGCCTTGAGCCCTGCCGCCTCGAATACCGCCGACAAACGCCTGGCGCGATCCGACTCGAGGCCGTCGAGTTCGCCGATCGGAAAGCGGTCGCCTTCCACGTGCCGCACGACGCCGGGCTCCGCCAGCTCCGCGGCCGGATACACGACGCAGCCCACGATTCGCTCGGGGTCGATCTGGCTCGCGATCGCGCCGTGGGGATCGACCGCCAGCACGCGCCGGTTCTCCAGCGCGCCCAACGCCGTGTGCTCGGCCCATTCCGGCAGCCGCTGGAAATACCACCAAGGGATGCCGTTCTGCATCGGCAGGAGGATCGTCTGCGCATGGAAAAGCCCGGGGAGCGCGCGCGCCACCGGTTCCACCTGGTGCGCCTTGACCGCCAGGATGACCAGGTCCTGCGGCGGCAGGTCCTCGATCGCGCCGACGGCCCGAACCTGCCGCGCGTGCACCTCGGTGCCATCGCTCTGCCGCAATCGCATGCCGTCCCTCGCGATCGCCTGCAGATTCGGGCCTCGAGCGACCAGCGTCACCTCGTGGCCGGTTTGCGCGAACTTCACGCCGAGCAGGCCGCCGATCGCCCCTGCGCCGATTACGCAAATCTTCATTTCGCCACGCCTCCAGGACCCGCCGATGCTGATTAAATTGTTGACTTTGCGACGATTCTGGCGATTCTAGGGAGACAGAGGGTTGACCGCGGTCAAACGAATAAATGCGTGCTTAGGGGACGCTTATGCTTGACCCGCCGAGTGATGAAGGTGAAAATTCGCGCCCTCATTCAGACATCGGCGAATTAGCTCAGCTGGTTAGAGCAGCGGAATCATAATCCGTGTGTCCGGGGTTCGAGTCCCTGATTCGCCACCACTTATTCTTGAAGGTGCGCGCCCTATGACCCGCTCCCGCGCTGCCCTGCATGCCGCCGGATGGGCGCTCGCCCTCGTCATCGGGACGGCCGCCGCGCAACTGCGCACGCTTCCGCCCGAAGCCAAGCGCGGCTCGATCCGCCACCAGCACGACATGGTCGTGTCCATCAGCGGCCGGCCCATGCAACTGGCCGCCGGCGCGCAGATCCGCGACGCCTCCAACCGGATCGTCGTGCCCGCGGCGCTCCCCGCGGACGTGCTGGTCAAGTTCACCGTCGACCCGGCCGGGCACGTCAACCGCGTGTGGATTCTCACCGACGCGGAAGCGGCCCAGCCGGATCCGCGCCGTTGAACCGCGCCTCGCGCGGCCTGCCGCGCGCCGCCCGTCTGCCGGGTGCCGCATGAGCGCCCGGCATTTCATCCGCACGTTCGGCTGCCAGATGAACGA
>DKBI01000223.1 GCA_002451175.1 Betaproteobacteria bacterium UBA6904 | reverse complement strand
TTGCCGCAGCCCGACGGGCCGACGATCACCACGAACTCGCCGTCGGCGACCTCGGTCGTGACACCGTGGATCACCTGCAGCTCGCCGTAGGACTTCCTGACGTTGCGGAACGATATTTGCGCCATCTATTTCTCGGTTTCGACCAGGCCTTTGACGAACCACTTCTGCATGAGGAGCACGACGATCGCGGGCGGCAGCATGGCGAGGATCGCCGTCGCCATGATGAGGTTCCACTCGTTGGCCGCGTCGCTGCCGACGATCATGCGCTTGATGCCGATGACCGTCGTGTACATGGACTCGTCCGTCGTGATGAGCAGCGGCCAGAGGTACTGGTTCNNACGAAGATCATCCAGAAGAAGAACATGCGCAGCGGAAAGCGGAAGTAGACGATCGCGAACGCCGAGATCACGGATATCGCGATCTTGCCGATCGGGATGACGAGCGCCATCACCGTGCTGTTGACGAGCATCGTCGCGGCCGCCGCCTTCGAGCCCTTGGTCGAGCCGGCGGCGAGCACCTGCGCGTAATTCTCCAGGAGCTGGTCGCCCGGCAGCAGCGGCATCGGCACCTGCATGATGCGCTCCAGGGTGTGGGTCGACGCAATGAACGTGACGTACAGCGGGAAGGCCACCGCGAGCACGCCGAGGATCAGCACCGCGTGCGAGAAGATCGTCAGCCCGGGGCGGTTCTCGACCATGTCAGTACTGCACCTTGCGCTCGATGTAGCGGAACTGCGCCACCGTCAGCACGATGACGATGAACATGAGAATCACGGACTGCGCCGAGGAGCCCCCGAGGTCGGCCGCCTTGACGCCGTCGTGATAGACCTTGTACACGAGGATCTGCGTGGCCTGCGCCGGCCCGCCCTGCGTCGTGGCGTCGATGATGCCGAAGGTGCTGAAGAACGCGAACACGATGTTCACCACGAGCAGGAAGAACGTGGTGGGCGAGAGCAGCGGGAAGACGATGGTCCAGAACCGCCGCGTCGGCCCGGCGCCGTCGATCGCCGCCGCCTCGATGAGCGACTTCGGAATCGACTGCAGCCCGGCGAGGAAGAACAGGAAGTTGTAGCTGATCTGATTCCACACCGCGGCGACGACGACGAGCAGCATCGCCTGGTCGTCGTGGATGATCCAGTTCCAGTTGACGCCCAAGCCCTTCAGCACGTAGGTGATGATGCCGATCGAGGGCGCGAAGAGGAACGCCCAGAGCACGCCGGCGACTGCCGGCGCAATGGCGTAGGGCACGATCAGCAGGGTCTTGTAGACCATCGCGCCCCGCAGCACGCGGTCGGCCATGGCCGCGAGCAGCAGCGAGATCGCCAGGCCGATCGACGCCACCAGCACGCTGAAGACCGCGGTGACCTTGAACGACGTCAGGTAATTGCCGTCCCTGAAGAGCGCGGCGAAATTCTGCAGGCCGACGAACTGCGTCTTCAGGCCGAACGCATCCTGCAGATGAAACGAATACCAGACCGCCTGCGCGGCCGGCCAAAAGAAGAACACCAGCGTAATTGCGATCTGCGGGGCCACCAGAACGTATGGCAGCCACGCCGACCGGAAGACGACCCGTTTCTCCATCCTCGCGCTGCGGGGCGCCGGAGCGCCCCGCGTCCGTCAGCCGCTACTTGTTGGCCGCCTCGAACTGGCGCAGGATCTCGTTGCCGCGGCGCACCGCCTCGTCGAGCGCCGCCTTGGCGTCCTTCTTGCCCTGGAACGCCGCCTCGAGCTCTTCCTCGATCACCGTGCGGCCCTGCACGAAATTGCCGAAACGCAGACCTTTCGAATTGGCCGTGGGCGCCTTGTTGGTGAGCTGGCGAACGGCCATGTCGCGGCCCGGATTCTTGTCGTAGAAACCGGACTTCTTGGTCAGATCGAACGCCGCCTGCGTGATCGGCACGTAGCCCGTGCCCGTATGCCACTCCATCTGGATCTCGGGCTGCGACAGGAACGCCAGGAAGCGGGCCACGCCCTTGTATTCCTCGGCCTTGCGCCCGCCCATCACCCACAGCGATGCGCCGCCGATGATGGAGTTCTGCGGCGCGTCCTTGACGTCGTCGTGGTAGGGCAGGAAACCGATCTGCCAGTCGGTCTTCGCCGCCTTGATGACGCCGCCGAGCGCGCCGGCGCTGATCGTCGCCATGGCGCACTCGCCGCTCGCGAACTTGGCGTCGGCCTGGTTGGTCCGTCCGGCGTAGGTGAACAGGCCTTTCTTCGCCATGTCGGACAGCATCGCGATGTGGCGCACGTGCAGCGGCGAATTGATGCTGAACTGCGCGTCGAGGCCGCCCATGCCGTTCTGCTTGGTGCCGATCGGCACGTTGTGCCAGGCGCTGAAATTCTCGACGTGCACCCAGGAGGGCCATCCCGTCGTGTAGACGCACTCCTGCCCCGAGGCCTTGAGCTTCTCCGCGACGGCGATCAGCTCCTTCCACGTCTTCGGCGGCGTCGGCGGCACGCCGGCCTGCTTGAACTTGTTGCGGTCGATGTAGAACAGCGCCGTCGAGCTGTTGAACGGCAGGGAAAGCATGTTGCCCTGCTCGTCGCTGTAATAGCCCGTCACGGTCGGCAGGTACGCCTTGGGATCGAACTTCTCCTTGGCGTCGGTCATCACCTTGGCCACCGGAACGATCGCGCCCTTGGCCGCCATCATGGTCGCCGTGCCCACCTCGAAGACCTGCAGCATGTGCGGCGCCTGGCCGGCGCGGAAGGCCGCGATGGCCGCCGTCATCGACTCGGGATAGGAACCCTTGAACGTCGTGACGACCTTGTATTCCTTCTGGCTGGCATTGAACTTGGTGGCGAGACCGTTCAGGGCCTCGCCCAGCGCGCCGCCCATCGAATGCCACCACTGGATTTCGGTCTGGGCCTGCGCGTTCACCGAATACAGGCCGGCGCTCGCGAGCGCTGCCGCCAGGATCTTGATACGCATGGTTTCTCCTCTGGATAGGGTTGCCGGTCTTGGGGCCGGACGAGGCCGCAGTATAGCCAAACCGGATGCCGGTCCCGCGACCTATTTCTTGGGGGATTTCGCGGGCTTGCGCGGCGTGCGCGCCGGAACCCCGGGCTCGATGCCGGCCCGGTGCTCGGCCTCGAAGCGCCGCAGCAGCGCGTTGCCCCGCTCCGCCGCCCGGTCGAGCGCGAGTTTCGGGGGGATCTCGCCCGCCCACACCTTCTCCAGCTCCTCCTCGATGATGAGGCGGATCTTCTCGAACTCGCCCAGCCGGATGCCCCGCGACTCGCGCGTCGGCGTGTGCAGCAGGAGCTGCCCGATCGCGATCTCCTGACCGGGATTGGCGCCGTAGAAGCCCTGCTTCTTCGTCAGCTCGTAGGCCGCACGCGTCACGGGAATGTAGCCCGTCCGCTGGTGCCATTCCGCCTGCAGTTCCGGCTTGGCGAGGAACGCCAGAAACCGGGCTGCGCCGCGCTGCTCCGCGCTCTTGCCGGTCGCCATCACCCAGAGCGCCCCGCCGCCGATCAGCGAATGGTGCGGCGCGCCCTTGATGTCGTCGTAGTACGGCAGCTGCGCCTCGCCGAACGCGAAGCCCGCCGAGCGGCGCAGCTCGGCCGCGCTCGACGAGGCGGCCGTCAGCATCGCGCATTCGCCCGCCGCGAAGCGCCGCTCGCCCTCGATGCGCCGGCCGGCGTAGGTGAAGTAGGTCGAGCGCGCCCACGAGGACAGCGTCGAGATGTGCCGCACCATGAGATGGGTGTTGAAGACGAGTTTCGTGTCGAGGCCGTCCAGGCCGTTGTCCTTCGTCGCGAAATCCTGGTTGTGCCAGGTGCTCGTGTTCTCCAGCAGAATCCAGGACGGCCAGGTCGTCGTGTACCCGCACCCGACGCCCGCATCCTTGAGCGCCTCGATGACCTTGGGAAACTCGTACCAGCTCTTCGGCGGCTTCTCCGGATCGAGCTTCGCGCGCCGGAACAGGTCCTTGTTGTAGAAGAGAATCGGCGTCGAGATATTGAAGGGCAACGCCAGCAGCCGGCCGCCGTTGTCGGAGAAATAGCTCGCCACCGCGGGCAGGAATGCCTTGGCGTCGATCGTCTCGCCGCCTTCCGCCATCGCCTGCGCCAGGGGGCGGTACGCGCTGCGCGCCGCCATCATGTGCGCCGTGCCGACCTCGTACACCTGCACGAGGTGCGGTCCGCCGCCGGTGCGCTGCGCGGCCAGCGCGGCGATCAGGGTGTCCTCGTAGCTGCCCTTGTGCTCGGCGACCACGCGGTACTCGTTCTGCGACGCGTTGAATCGCTGCACGACCCCGGCGAGCGCGTCGCCGAGCGCGCCCCCCATGGCATGCCAGAAGCGAATTTCCTGCTGTGCCAGCGCGCGGCTGGACATCAACGCGAGAAGAAGCGCAAACCCGATGCGGACTGTCATATGGGGCGCATTGTATGATTGAAGCACGATGACCGCGATCCATGAATTGACCGCCGCCGAAATGGCCGCGCGCTTCGCGCGCGGGGAGCTTTCGCCGGTGGAAGCCGCGCGGGCCTGCCTCGCGCACGTCGACGCCTGGGAGCCCAAACTCAACGCGATGTACCGCATCGACCGCGAAGGCGCGCTCGACGGCGCGCGCTGGTCCGAGGCGCGCTGGCGGCAGCGCGCGCCGCTCTCGCCCCTGGATGGCGTGCCGGTGACGATCAAGGAGAACATCTACACGCGGGGGGACCGCGCGCCGATCGGCACGCGAGCGGCGGAGGACGCGCCGCCGCAACCGACCGATGCGCCGCCCGCGGCGCGACTCCGGGAAGCGGGCTGCGTCATACTCGGCAAGACGACGATGCCGGATTTCGGGATGCTCTCCTCCGGGGTCTCGAGCCTGCACGGCGTGACGCGCAACCCCTGGCGCCTCGATCGCAACACCTCGGGGTCGAGCTCAGGCGCCGGCGCGGCCGCCGCCGCGGGCTACGCCCCGCTGCATCTCGGCACGGACATCGGCGGATCCGTCCGCCTGCCCGCGACGCATTGCGGGATCTTCGGCCTGAAGCCGAGCCTCGGCCGGGTGCCGGTGTATCCGCCGTACATCGGCCGCGTCACGGGGCCGATGACCCGGGACGTGCGCACCGCCGCGCAGCTGATGACCCTCCTGTCGCGGCCCGATGCGCGCGACTTCATGAGCCTGCCCTACGACGAGACGGACTATGCCGCAGGGCTGGATCGCTTCGATCTGCACGATCTGAAGATCGGCTACCTGCCCGACATGCGCGTGGGGCTGCCGGTTCACGGCGAGGTCGCGGCGGCGGCGAAAGCCGCGGTCGCGGCGCTTGCGGACGCCGGTGCGAAGGTCGAGGAACTGCCCTCGTTTCTCACGCCCGAGCTGATGGACGGCATGTCGCGCTTCTTCGAGGCGCGCGCGCACAACGACTTCATGGCGCTGCCCGCGGAGAAGCAGGCCCAGGTGCTGCCCTTCATTGCGGCGTGGTGCACCTGGCGCGCGCGCGATTTCTCCGGGCGCGACGTGATGGCCGCCTACGGCAGCTACGTGGCGCTGCGAGAGGCGACGACGCGCGCCACCCTGCCGTACGACTACGTCATCTCGCCGGTCTCGCCGATCCTCGCCTACGAGGCGGAACGGCCAAGCCCGAACAACGACGCGCGCGACGCGTTCCCGCACATCGCCTTCACGGTGCCGTACAACATGTCGGAGCAGCCNNGCCGCGTCGCTCAACTGGACCTCCAGTGCGGATGGCCTGCCGATCGGCATCCAGATCATCGGCCGGCGCTTCGACGACCTAGGCGTGCTGAAGCTCGCTCACGCCCTCGAGCAGATGCGCCCGGCGCAGCGCGCCTGGCCTCAGCCGGCGTAGACCGGCCCCATCGGACGCAGCCGCACGCCCTTCCTGAGCTTCGTCCACTGAAATTCGGCCGGATCGGCCAGCGCCGGGCCGGGCGCCTTGACGACCAGCACCTCGCGCGCGATCGGCTCGAAGTCGGCGCGGAAGTGCACCGAGCTCTTCAGGCCGAGAATCCGCTCGCGCCGCGGCTCGATGCCGACGTGGCGGAACATCTCCTGATCGGCCGCCTGGCACTTGCGCGAGGCGAGCACGACCCGCACGCCCGGCGCCGCGCGGCTGCGCAGCAGCGCCATCGGCCCGAGGTTCATGCGAAAGCCCTTGAACATCGGCCCGGTGCAGGTGAAATGCCCGTCGCCCAGCCGCTCGATCGTGAATTCGCCCGCGAACGGCGCATCGCCGGCAACGCGCGAGCGGCCGCCGAGCATGAACGCCAGCGTCGCGCCCTGCCCCGCCGCGTGCGCGCGCGCCGCCGATTCCGCGTCGACCAGCAAGCCGAGCGTCGCCTCGCGCGCGTTCTGCCGCACCAGCGCGGCGAGCAGCCCGGTCGTGTCGCCGTTGCCGCCCGCGCCCGGATTGTCCTGCGTGTCCGCAAGGACGACCGGCGAGCCCGGCTCGCCCCGCTGCTTGGCGCGCGACACCGCATCTTCCGGTGCGTGCAGCTCCAGCGCGAAACTGGGCTCGGAGTCGGCGATGCAGGCGCGCAGCGTTTCGACGGCCGCCGCCACGTCGCGCGACGCGCCGCCGTAGCCGAACACGGCCATGCCGCATTCGTCGAAGTCCGCCATGGGAAAACCCGGCGTGAACGACAGCATGACGTCGTGGCGGTTCTCGAGCTCGCCGAGCAGCCGGTAGATGCCCTTGCACGGCTCGATGAAGGAGCACTGCGACGGGATGCCGGTGAGGAAATCGAAGCCGTGCGAGGCCGTGGCGAGGCGCGAGCCGGTGCGCAGCAGGCGATCGAGCAGGCGCGCCGCCCGCGCGCCGGTCTCCGCCATGTCCACATGCGGGTACGTCCGGTACGCCACCATCGCGTCGACGCGCTCCAGCATCGCGCGCGTCACGTTGGCGTGGAGATCCAGGCTCGCGGCGATCGGCACGCGCGGGCCGACAGCCTCGCGCACGCGCCGCAGGATCTCGCCCTCGCCGTCATCGTGCGCCTCGGTGACCATGGCGCCGTGCAGGTCGAGGTAGACGCCGTCGAGCGGCTTGGCGGCCTGCAGCCGCGCGACGATGTCGCCGACGATGCGCTCGAAGGCGTCGGTAGTGACCGGGGCCGAGGGGCTCGCCGCGGCCCACGCCGCGGGCACGAGCGTGTGCCCCATCGAACGCAGCGCCTGAATGGCGCCCTCCGCCGGGATGTTGGCGCCCGCCACGGCATCGAACAGCGGCTCGCCGTACTGCACGCCGGGCCAGCCGCCCCCGGCCTCGAACGCCGCATAGTCCGCCGGCGAGGGCGCGAAGGTGTTGGTCTCGTGCTGCATGCCGCCGATTGCGATGCGTGCCATGACTTGATAGCCTGATCGGTCCAGTCCGGGAAAGGAATTCTCTCATGCTGCGCAAACTCGCTTTCGGCGCCACGCTCATCGCCTGCGCCGTCGCCACGACCGTCCACGCGCAGGCCAGCCGCCAGGTGCTGCGNNGTCATCGCCTCCATCGCGCGCTGGTCGAAACGCGATCCGCTCGGCCAGAAGCTGGCCGCTTTCGTCGAGCGCATGGACAGCCCGGCGCCCGACACGTTCCGCATCTTCCTGCGCGAGGCTTGCGGCTTCGTGCTGGAGGCGCTCGGCAAGCCGTCCTCGAACGTGCCGTTCATCATGCCCAAGCGCGTCGCCGACACCGATGCCTTCAAGCAGATCGACGACTACACCGGGTCCGGCCCCTACGTGTTCAAGAAGGACGAGTTCAAGCCGGGCGCGCTCGCCGTGTATCTGCGCAATGCGAAGTACACGCCGCGCCAGGAACCGCCTTCGGGCACGGCGGGAGGCAAGCGCGTCTTCGTCGACCGCGTGGAGTGGGTGCTCGCCGCCCGCGACCCGCAGACGCAGGTCAACGCGCTGCAAAAAGGCGAGATCGACATGATCGAGCGCGTGCCCTTCGAGCAGATCGGCGCGCTGCGCGCCGACAAGACGATCGAACTCGTGGTCAAGGATCCGACCGGGTTCCAGTACATCGGCCGCTTCAACCATCTGCACCCGCCGTTCGACAAGCCCGCGGTGCGGCGCGCCGCGATCGCGGCCTTCAACCAGGAGGCGTTCCTCAAGGCGCAGATCGGCGTGAAGGATCTCTACAAGACCTGCCCGTCCATGTTTACCTGCGGCACCGCCTACGCGAACAGCGCGGGCAGCGAGATTCAGCAGAAGTCGAGCCTGCGGAAGGCGCAGGAACTGCTCAAGGCGTCCGGATACGACGGCACGACCGTGGTCATCATCAAGCCCACCGACATCAACACGATCAACAAGCTGCCCGACGTTGCCGCGCAGCAGCTGCGCCAGGCCGGCTTCAAGGTGGACGTGCTGGCGATGGACTGGCAGACCATGGTCGCACGCCGGGCGAAAAAGGATGCGCCCGACAAGGGCGGCTGGAACCTGTTCTTCACCGCCTTCGTCGCCCCGGACGTCTGGAATCCGCTCGCGAATTTCAGCATCAACGCGGCGTGCGACAAGGGCTGGTTCGGCTGGGCCTGCGACGCGCAGCTCGAGCAGCTGCGCGACCGCTTCGCGCGCGAAACCGACGAGGGCCCGAAGAAGAAGCTCGCCGAGCAGATC
Organism: Betaproteobacteria bacterium UBA6904; assembly: GCA_002451175.1. Lineage (GTDB taxonomy): Bacteria > Pseudomonadota > Gammaproteobacteria > Burkholderiales > SG8-39 > 2-02-FULL-66-14. The sequence continues at coordinate 6,414 of DKBI01000223.1, read as the reverse complement.
CAGGCGCGCGCCTTCGAGATCGGCACCCACGCGCCGGTGGGCGAATACGTCGCGCCGGCGGCAGTGCGCAAGGGCGTGAAGGGCCTGGTGATCGGGCCGGGCGACTTCTACTGGAACATCCGCAAGGACTAAACGCGGGCCGACCGCTTCAGCACCCGACCGGCGCGCGCGCCCGTCGGGCGGCCCGAGCGCACCGCGGCGACGCCGTTCACCCAGACGGCCGCGATGCCGTCGGGCGCGACCTTGGGCGATGCAAACGTGCCGCGGTCGATGATGCGCGCCGGATCGAAGAGCACCAGATCGGCGAAGGCGCCCGGCCGGATCACCCCGCGCTCGCGCAAACCGAATTTCTCTGCCGGGAATCCGGTCATGCGGTGCACGGCCTCGGCCATGCCGAATACCCCCTCGTCACGTGCGTAGCGCCCCAGCACGCGGGCGAAGGAGCCGTAGAGTCGCGGGTGCGGCTTGCCTTCGAGTGTCGGAATGCCGTCGGAACCGATCATCGTGCTGGGGTGGCGCATGACGGTGCGCACGTCGTCTTCGCTCATCGAATGCAGCACCACGGTGACGCCCGGATCGTCGCGGAGCACGCTTGCCGCCGCAGTCTCTGGGCTGCAGCCCATCTCCGCGGCGAGATCGACGAATGACTTTCCCTCCCACGCCGGGTGAGCGGCGGTGGAGGCGATTACCACGTCCGCCGGAAGCAGCGCACCGATGCCCGGGCCGCCAAAAGCGCCGTCCCTGAACACGGCGGCGAGAATCGTGCTGCCCGCCGTATAGGGGTACTGGTCCGCGTGCACCGCAAGGCCGCGCGCCTGCGCCTCCTCGATCAGGCGCAGCGATGCATCGACGAGTCCCCAGGCGTCGCGACCGGAGGCCTTGTGGTGCGAGATCTGCACGTCTACGCCGGCGCGCTCGCCGACCGCGATCGCTTCGCGCACGGAATCGAGCAGGCCCGTGCCCTCGTCCCGCATGTGCGTCGCGTAAAGCGCGCCGGTGCCGCGCATGGCCGCCGCAAGCTCGACCAGTTCGTCGGTGCGGGCAAAGCGACCCGGGTCGTAGATCAACCCCGACGACAGCCCGAGCGCGCCCGCCTCCAGACCTTCGGCGAGAATTCCCTTCATGTGCGCCATTTCCGCGGCGCTGGGCGCCCGCGCTTCCGAACCCAACGCCGCCAGGCGCGCGGTCCCGTGGCCGACCAGCAACCCGATATTCGCCCCCGGCGGTTGCGTTTCCAGGCGCCGCGCGTAGCCCGCATAGCCCTCCCACGCGGGCAGCGAGAGCTGCGGGTGCAGGGCCTTCGCCATCGCCATCGCAGCCGGGTACGGGGCAGAGCCGAACCCGCAATTGCCCACGACGCAGGTCGTCACGCCGCCGGCGACCTTGAACGCCATGTCGGGATACGCGAGGGCCGCGAAGTCGTCGTGCGTGTGCACGTCGATGAACCCCGGCGCGAGCGCGAGCCCGGCGCCGTCGAGCGTCTCGCGTGCCCCGCCGGCCGGCGCCCCCACCGCGGCGATCCGGTCGGCCTCGATCGCCACGTCGGCCACCTGCGGGTCGGCGCCCGAACCGTCGAACACCGCCACCTCGCGAATCATCACGTCGTATCGTCCCGTCACGGCCGCTCCTTGCCGGTAAAAGGTCGTTAGGATATCTTGCGCCCTCCAAGATAGAGGAGACTTCCGGTCATGGTCCTTTCCCGCATTGCCGCGGCCGTCGCGGCATCGATCACGCTGCTCACCGGCTCTGGCGCCGCGCTCGCCCAAGGCGACGCGAAGACGCTGCGCATCGTGCCGCACTCCAATCTCGCGATNNGTCATCGCCTCCATCGCGCGCTGGGGCAAGCGCGACGCCATGGGCTCGGCGCTCATGACGTTCGTGGACCGGATGGACTCGCCCGCGCCCGACACGTTCCGCATCTTCCTGCGCGAGTCCTGCGGCTTCGTGCTGGAGGCGCTCGGCAAGCCGTCCTCGAACGTGCCGTTCATCATGCCCAAGCGCGTCGCCGACACCGATGCCTTCAAGCAGATCGAGGAGCACATCGGCTCCGGGCCGTACATGTTCGTCAAGGACCAGTTCAAGCCGGGCGACAAGGCCGTGTACGTGAAGAATCCGAAGTACGTCCCGCGCAAGGAGGCGCCCTCGGGAACCGCCGGCGGCAAGCACGTGTACGTGGACCGCGTCGAGTGGAACCTCGCGCTGCGCGACGGCCAGGCGCAGGTCAACGCGCTGCAGAAGGGCGAGGTGGACATCATCGAGTCGGTGCCGTTCGAGCTCTACGAGACGGTGAAGAAGGACCCCAACGCCTTTCTGCCGAAGTACGCCACGGTGAACCTGCAGTACATGGCGCGCTTCAACCACCTGCACAAGCCGTTCAACGACGAAAAAGTGCGCCGCGCGGTGCTGGCCGCGTTCTCGCAGGAGCCGTTTCTGCGGGCGCAGGTCGGCGTGAAGGAGCTGTACAAGTCCTGCCCGTCGATGTTCACCTGCGGCACGCCCTACGGCAGCCCGTTCGGCAGCGACATCCAGTCGAAGTCGAACATGAAGAAGGCGCAGGAGCTGCTGAAGACCTCCGGCTACGACGGCACGCCGATCGTGCTGATGAAGCCGACCGACCTCGTCACCATCTCGAAGCTGCCGGACGTCGCGGCGCAGCTGCTGCGCCAGGCCGGCTTCAAGGTCGACCTGCAGGCGATGGACTGGCAGACGCTGGTCGGCCGGCGCGCGAAGAAGGACCCGATCGACAAGGGCGGCTGGCACATGTTCCTCACGGCCTGGCAGGGCCATGACATCTGGAACCCGATCGCCAATCCGACCATGGACACGCGCGGCGAGGCTTCCGGCTGGTTCGGCTGGGGCAAGGACGACAAGATCCTCGCGCTGCGCGCCGAGTTCATGCGCTCGACCGACGAGGCGCAGAAGAAGAAGCTCGCCGAGCAGATCCAGGCGCGCGCCTTCGAGATCGGCACCCACGTGCCGCTCGGCGAGTTCCAGACGCCGATGGCGGCGCGCAAGAACATCAGCGGGTTCTTCATCACCAACGGCAACCTGTACTGGAATCTGAAGAAGAACTGAGTCTCCGGGCAGCGCACACGACGGCTCCGAGGTAGACTCCCGGGGCCGTTTTTCTTTCTCCGGCTGACATGTACACGTTCCTCGCCCGGCGCCTGCTCTCGACGTTGCCCGTGCTGCTCATCGTGGCGGTGCTCGTGTTCCTCATGCTGCGGCTGACCCCCGGCGACCCGGCGGCGATCCTCGCCGGCGACGCGGCGAACGCGGAGCAGATCGCGCGCATCCGCGAGAGCCTCGGGCTGGACCAGCCGATCGTCGTGCAGTTCGGCATCTGGGCGGGCAACCTGCTCAGCGGCGACCTCGGCGAATCGTTCTACTACAAGCAGAAGGTCACCGCGCTCATCGGCCAGCGGCTCGAGCCGACGCTGTCGCTGGCGGCGCTCACCATCGTCCTCGCGGTGCTGGTCTCGGTGCCCCTGGGCGTGCTCGCCGCCTGGCGCTTCGGCAGCCTGTTCGACCGCATCCTGATGGGCTTCTCCGTGATCGGCTTTTCGGTGCCCGTGTTCGTGCTGGCCTATATCCTCATCTGGTTCGTTTCGCTCAAGCTCGGCTGGCTGCCCGTGCAGGGCTACCACCGGCTCGCCGACGGGTTCTGGCCCTACCTGCGGCACCTGCTGCTGCCCGCGGTGACGCTGTCGGTCATCTACGTGGCGCTGATCGCGCGGGTGACGCGTGCCTCCGTGCTCGAGGCGCTCGGCGAGGACTACATCCGCACGGCGCGCGCGAAGGGCCTGCCGGAGTTGCGCGTGCTCGTGCGCCACGCGCTCGCCAACGCCGCCGTGCCGATCGTCACCGTCATCGGCATCGGCATCGCGCTGCTGATCGGCGGCGTGGTCGTCACCGAGTCCGTGTATGCCATCCCCGGCCTCGGCCGGCTGACGGTGGATGCCGTGCTGGCGCGCGACTTCCCGACGATCCAGGGCGTGATCCTGTTCTTTTCGTTCATCTACGTGCTGGTCAACCTGCTCGTCGACCTGTCGTATGTGTTCCTCGACCCCCGCATCCGCTATTGAACGGCCGCGCCGTGACGCCGCCGCCTGAGCCCGTGAATTTCGAGACGCTGTCCGTCGAGGCAGCGTCCGTCGTTCGGCAGGAAAGCGCCTGGCAGCGCGTGCGGCGCAACGGCGCGGTGCGCTTCGGCGTCGTCGCGCTCGCGCTGCTCGTCGCCATCGCCATCGCCGCGCCGTGGCTCGGCACCGTCGACCCGTCGCTCTTCGATGCGGGCAGCCGCGACCTGCTGCCGGGCAAAGCGGGCGAGATCACGACGCTCGAGGGCGAGATCATCGCGCACACGTTCCTCATGGGCTCGGACTCGTTCGGCCGCGACATCTACAGCCGCGTCATTTTCGGCACGCGCGTCTCGCTGGCGGTCGGCGTGTGCTCGGCGCTGCTCGCGCTCGCCTTCGGCGTCGTGCTCGGCCTGGTCGCGGGCTACGTGCGCTGGCTCGACGGCGTGCTGATGCGCGTCATGGACGGCCTCATGGCGATCCCCGCGATCCTCATCGCCATCGCGCTCGTCGCCGCCTGGCGCGGCAGCATCGTCACGGTGATCATCGCCATCGCGGTGCCCGAGATTCCCCGCGTCACGCGGCTGGTGCGCTCGCTGGTGCTCACGATCCGCGAGGAGCCTTACGTCGAGGCCGCGATCGCGCTCGGCACGCCGACCTGGAAGATCATGCTGTCCCACATCCTGCCCAACACGGGTGCGCCGCTCATCGTGCAGGGCACCTTCATCTGCGCGTCCGCGATTCTGGTCGAGGCCATCCTGTCGTTCCTCGGCGTGGGCCTGCCGCCCGACATCCCGACCTGGGGCAACATCATGGCCGAGGGGCGCGTGCAGTTCGTCGAATACCCGCACAACGTCTTCTTCCCGGGGATCTTCCTCGCCGTCACCGTGCTCGCCGTCAACATCCTCGGCGACGGCCTGCGCGACACCCTCGATCCGAAGATGGCGAAGCGCGTTTGAAAGGGGTCAGAGCCCTTGGGGTCAGANNTCTGACCCCAAGGGCTCTGACCCCGGGTCCGGTCCTGGACGTGCGCGAGCTCACCATCGCGCTGCCGCCGGGGGGCGATCGCGCCGCGGCGGCGTCCAAGGTTTCGTTTTCCGTCCAGCGGGGCGAAATCGTCTGTCTCGTCGGCGAGTCGGGCTCGGGCAAGTCCGTGATCGCCCAGAGCATCATGGGCTTGCTGCCGCGGACGCTGCCGGTCACCGGCGGCGCCGCGCTGCTCGAGGGCGAGGACACCACGCGCGCGGCGCCCGAGCGCCTGCGGCAGCTGCGCGCAACGCGCATGTCGATGATCTTTCAGGAGCCGATGACCGCGCTCAACCCGGTCATGCGCTGCGGACAGCAGCTGGACGAGGTGCTGGTGCACCACACGGCGCTCACGGAAGCGGAGCGGCGCGCGAGGATCCTCGGCATCCTGCGCGAAGTGATGCTGCCCGATCCGGAGCGCATCGTCGCCGCCTATCCGCACCAGCTCTCGGGCGGGCAGCGCCAGCGCATCATGATCGCCATGGCGCTGATCCTCGAGCCCGCGCTGCTCATCGCCGACGAGCCGACGACCGCGCTCGACGTCACGACGCAGGCGCAGATCCTGAAGCTCATCGCCGAGCTGCAGGCGCGCCACGGCACGGGCGTGCTGTTCATCACGCACGACTTCGGCGTCGTCGCCGAGATCGCGCACCGCGTGGCGGTGCTGCGCCTCGGCGAACTCGTGGAACTGGGCGACAAGGACGAGGTGCTCAAGCGCCCGCGCCACGATTACACGCGCATGCTGATCGGCGCCGTACCGCGCCTCGAGCCGCACGGACGCCCGGCGAGCACCGACGCGCCCGTCGTGCTCGAGACGCGCTCGCTCGACAAGACCTACGTCGACCGCAGCTGGTTCGGCAAGCGGCGCGACGTCACCGCGGCCAAAGGGGTCAACCTCTCGGTGCGGCGCGGCCAGACGCTCGGCATCGTCGGCGAGTCCGGCTCGGGCAAGTCCACGGTCGCGCGCTGCATCGTGCGCCTCATCGACCCGACGAGCGGCGAGATCCGCGTGCACGGCGAGGAGATCGCGCGCAAGGGGCACCGCGCCCTGCACCCCCTGCGCCGCCGCGTGCAGATCGTCTTCCAGGACCCCTACCGCTCGCTCAACCCGCGCCGCTCCGTGGGCGAGGCCATCATCGAGGGGCCGCTCAACTACGGGATCTCGCGGCCGGAGGCGCTCGAGCGGGCGCGGCGCCTGATGACGCTCGTGCGCATGGACCCGGGGGCGCTCGACCGCTACCCGCACCAGTTCTCCGGCGGGCAGCGCCAGCGCCTCTGCATTGCCCGCGCGCTCGCCATGGAGCCGGAG
>DKBI01000325.1 GCA_002451175.1 Betaproteobacteria bacterium UBA6904 | reverse complement strand
TTCTCCGGCGTGTAGCCGCCGATCACCGGATTCTCCATGCCGAAATACGATATCGCGACGTCCGACCGCGGATAGCGCACCATCTGCACGCCCTGTTTCCGGAGGTTGGGGGCGAGCACGTTGTTCGGTATCGCCAGCTCGACGAATTCGGGGGGCACCTCCTCGATCATGTCGTGCTCGCCGTTGAGGAACGCGAGCCAGCGCGGCTGGTTCTCCTCGATGATGTAGACCTCGACGCGGTCCACCATCGGCAGCTTCCGCCCCTTGAGCCGCCGCGCAATCGCCTGCGCGTAGGGATCGCCGGCCGGCGGCTCCTCGTCGTAGAAGTCGTCGCGGTAGTTCGGGTTCTTCTCGAGCACCATGCGCGAACTGCGCTTCCACTGCGCGAGGCGGAACGGTCCCGTGCCGACCGGGTGCTCCATGATCTTGTCGCCGTAGGCCTCGACGACTTCGCGCGCGACCGCACCCAGCACGGAGCTGTCGGCCAGGTCCTCCGCGAACCGCGGGTACGGGATGCCGAGCCGGATGCGCAGCGTGTACCGGTCGAGCGCCTGCACGCCGTCCACGGGCCGGTCGTAGTCGAACGGTTTCTTGGTGCGGATCGCCTCCTGTCGCAGCTCCGACAGGCCGAGGATCTTGCTGTTCTCCAGCGAATAGAGCGACGGGCTCTTCCAGCGCGGATCGTAGTGCCGCTTGATGGAGTAGACGTAATCCTCCGCGGTCAGCTCGCGCTTCTTCCCCTTGAAGACGGGATCGTCGTCAAAGTAGATGCCCGGCCGGATGCGCAGCGTGAACGTCCTGTAGTCGGGCGAAATGTCCGGCAGCGCCACGGCGGTGTTCGGCCGGATGCGCACCGGCCGCGCGAGAAACTCGACGCGGTACGGCGCATCGAACAGGCTCGCCGCGACCGTGCGCGAATACAGGTCGGAGATCTGCGCCGGGTCGAAGCCGGTCTCCGCGATGCGGATCGCATAGCGCAGCACCTTCATTTCGGCCGCGCCGGCCGTCATTGGCAGGGCGAGCAGCAAGGCGCAGACGCCCAGGGAGACGCGTTTCAGGATATTCATGAGGCAACGGGCGGATGTTTTGAGCATAATACGCACTTTTTGCGCGCGGCACGCCGCCGCACTGCATCCACGGACACCGTGACCGCGTACATCGTCCGACGCATCTGGCAGATGATTCCCACCTTGGCGGGGGTCATCCTGTTCGTCTTCTTCCTGTTCAAGTATTTCGGCGGCGATCCCGCGGAAATCCTCGGCGGGCTGCTCGCCACGCCCGAGCAGATCGAGGCGATTCGCGAGCAGCTCGGTCTGAACCGGCCGGTGCTCGACCAGCTGTGGATCTTTCTGAAGCAGATCGTCACCTTCGACTGGGGACGCAGCTGGGCGACGAGCGAGGCGGTGAGAAACATCTTCGCCACGCGCCTGCCGGCCACCCTCACCGTCATGCTGCCGATCCTCGGGCTGGAAGTCGCGCTGGCGATCCCGCTGGCGCTCGGCGTCGCGTATGTCCGCGGCACGCTCACCGACCGCGCGATCATGGTGCTCACGACCGTGGCGCTGTCGATCTCGTTCCTGGTGTACGTCATCGTCGGCCAGTGGCTGTTCGGGTTCTACCTCGGCTGGTTCCCCGTCCAGGGCTGGAGCGACAGCTTCGTCGTCAACCTCACGCGCTACGCCGTGCTGCCCATCCTGCTCGCGGTGATGGTGGGCCTTGCACCGCAGCTGCGGCTGTACCGCAGCTTCTTCCTCGACGAGATCGGCCACGACTACGTGCGAACCGCCCGCGCGAAGGGGTTGACCGAGAAACGCATCCTGCTCAAGCACGTGCTGCGCAACGCGATGATCCCGATCCTCACCAACGTGGCGATCGTGCTGCCGGGCGTGTTCGTCGGCTCGTTTCTCATCGAAGTGTTCTTCTCGATTCCGGGACTCGGCCGCGAGGTCCTGCTTGCGGTAAACCGCAGCGACTACCCGGTGATCCAGGCGGTCACCATTTACCTCGCGGCGCTGACGATGGTGATCAACTTGATCGCCGACGTGCTCTACAAGATCGTCGATCCGCGGGTGGTGCTCAAGTGAGCGCGATCCTGCCAACCCCGGGCGACGCCGCGCCCACGACGCGCTCGCCTGGCGTCTGGCGCTCCGCCTGGATGCGCCTGCGCCAGGATCGCGTCGGCATGGTGTCGCTGGCGGTGGTCTGCGCGTTCGTCCTGCTCATTCTGGCCTCCGCGCTGGGCCTCGTCGCCGGTGACTGGCAGCGCGAGATCGGCGTGCCCTACGCGCCGCCGACGATGCTCGGCCCGGACCGCGCCCAGACCCAGCAGATCATCGAGACGCCCAAGGGGCCGCCGATCGACCTGAGCGACGTCGATCCGCTCGCGCCCCGCTACGCGGAATGGAAGGAGCGCGCTGCAAAGTTCCAGACGACCGAGATCCACAAGGCCGATACCCTGCCGCTCGGCGGCGACCGCCTGGGCCGCAACGTGCTCGCGAAAGCGATCAAGGGCGCGCAGATCTCGATCTTCGTGGGTGTTTTCGCGGCGCTGCTGGCGACGCTCATCGGCACGGTGCTCGGTGCGGTCGGCGGCTATGCGGGCGGGCGCACCGGCGACTTTCTCGAATGGGTCTACAACGTCTTCACGTCGATTCCCGACATCCTGCTCATCTTCGCCTTCGCCGCGGTGTTCGGCCGCGGCATCGAGACGGTGGTCCTGATCCTCGGCCTCGCCGGCTGGACCGGCATGTACCGCCAGGTGCGCGCCGAGTACATGAAGCACCGCACGCGCGAGTACGTGCGCGCCGCGGAGGCGATCGGCGTCTCCCATCTGGCGCGCATGTTCGTCCACATCCTGCCGAACGCCAGCCATGTGATCCTGGTACGCCTGTCGCTGCTCGTCGTCGGCTTCATCAAGGCGGAGGTCATCCTCTCCTTCCTCGGCCTCGGCGTGCCGGTCGAGCAGGTCTCGTGGGGCACGATGCTCGCGGAGGCGAACGTCGAGCTCATTCTCGGCAAGTGGTGGCAGCTCGCCGCCGCCACCGCGTTCATGGCCACCTTCGTCACCGCCTTTTCGCTCCTCACCGATGCGCTGCGGGATGCGCTGGATCCAAAGTTGAGATAGTGGGACCGTGCACCCTCACCTGACCGCCCGAGCGTTTTGGAGTCTTGCAGGTCTGCCGACTTGGCGCACGAATCTCGCGCCAAGTCGGCAGATCGATGAACGTCAAAAGCGTCCCGGCCGCTGATTTACACGATGCCTCCCCTCATCTCCGTCTCCAACCTGCGCGTCGCCTTCCGCCTCGGCCGCGAAACGCTGGTCGAAGCCGTGCGCGGCGTGAGCTTCGACGTGCCGGCGGACAGCACTGTGGCGCTGGTCGGCGAGTCCGGCAGCGGGAAGACGGTTTCCGCCATGTCGATCCTGCGCCTGCTGCCGGAGAACGCGCGCGTGGATCCGGCGAGCCGCGTCGATTTCGAGGGCGAGAACCTGCTCGTGGCGCCCCCCGAGCGCCTGCGGGGCATTCGCGGCCGAGACATCACCGCGGTGTTCCAGGAGCCGATGACATCGCTGAATCCGGTGTTCACCGTCGGCGACCAGATCGCGGAAGTGCTGCAATGGCACCGCGCGCTGCCGCGCCGCGAGGCCCTGGAAAAGGCCGCGGACCTGCTGAACGAGGTTGGCATTCCGGACCCGCGGTCGCGCATCGGCGCCTACCCGCACGAGCTTTCCGGCGGCCAGCAGCAGCGCGTGATGATCGCCATGGCGATCGCCAACGAGCCCAAGCTGCTCATCGCCGACGAGCCGACCACTGCGCTCGACGTGACGATCCAGCGTCAGGTGCTGGAACTGCTCGCCCGCCTGCGCGAGCGTTTTCGCATGAGCGTGCTCTTCATCAGCCATGATCTCGCGCTGGTCGGGGAAATCGCCGAGCACGTGGTGGTGATGCGCGATGGCGAGGTGCAGGAGCAAGGCCCGGTGGAGCGCATTTTCCGCGCGCCGCAGCACCCCTACACGAAGGGGCTGCTCGCCTGCCGCCCCCGGCTGGACGCGCGCCCGCATCGCCTGCCGGTCATCGACGATTTCCTGTCCGGCAGCGGCCCCCGCCATACCGCGCCTCTGCAGCGACCGGAAGCCGCGACGACCATCGTCGACGCCCGGGGCCTGCAGAAGGCATTCCGCCTGAAGACCGGGCTGTTCTCGTCCAAGGCGCTGCACGCCGTGCGCGACGTTTCTTTTTCGCTCGGTCGCGGNNGCAGATGATGGCCTACCGGCGGCGCATCCAGATCATCTTCCAGAACCCCTACGCGAGCCTCAATCCGCGTTTCACGATCGGACAGATCCTCACCGAGCCGATGCGCGTGCATCGCCTGGGCAAGGACGACGCGGATCGCACCGAGCGGGCGCGACGCCTCCTGCAGCGGGTCGAGTTGCCCACCGAGGCCCTGTACAAGTACCCGCACGAGTTTTCCGGGGGNNCTGTTCATCTCGCACGACCTCGCGGTCGTCAAATACATGGCGGACGAGATTCTGGTGATGCGCGACGGCGAGGTGGTCGAGCGCGGGGAAGCGCAGGCGCTGTTCATGGCGCCCCGCAGCGACTACACGAAGCGGCTGCTCGGCGCGATTCCGCGCGGCATCGAACGGCGGGTCGAGTTCAGCCGGGGCGGCTCAGACGGATGATCCACAGGCGAGCAATTCCGGCGGCGCCATCGGCGCCCTGCACGGCCTTGAAGACCTGAACCGCCTTGGCGTTCTGGCCCGCCAGGTGATAGGCGTAGCCGAGCTGGAGCCTGGCGTGCTCAGGCCGGCGGAACCCGGTGCCCAGCTTCAACCCCTGCTCCATCATCCCCAGGCCCTTGTCCGCCTTGCCGTAGAGCAGGTGGTTGAAACCGTCGTTGAACAGCGTCTTGCCGTCCTTCGACGCGCTGCTATCCTCCTGCGCCAGCAGCTTCCTGTCCTCGGCGAGGTTTTTCGCCGCCAGATCCTTCAGGCGCCTGTGCCGCTCCGCATCGGGCCCCGTGCCGAGCAGATTTGCCGCATAGCCCTGCTCGATGATCTTCGTGGCCTCCATCGGAAAGCCGTCTTGCAGCGACAGTTGCGCGGCGTCGAGATACTCCGCGGACGTGCGCAGGGTTCCCGTCGCCACCTTGAGGCGCGCGACGTCAATAGCCAGGCGATCGTTGAAACCCGGCCGGGTCACCAGGCCGTGCAGGACGTTCAGCCAGTAGTCCTTCTTCGGGTAGTGCGTCACCAGCTTTTCCATCGCCTTGGCGGCCCCAGCCCCGTCGCGCGACTGGTTGTAGGCGTTCACGAGGAGTTGCAGCTGCTCTTCGGCGGGAACCCGCCCGGCCTGCTCGTCGCTTTCGATGTCCCCTAGGAGCGCCTTGGCCGCGCCGGCGAAGTTGTTGCCCAAATAGAGCGCCTGGGCGTACATCTGACGTGCGGCGCGGTCGGTGCCGCCCATGCTGAGGTAGCGCGCGCAGAGATCTGCCGACTTGGCGTACTCGCGAACCCGGTAGTACTCGCTTGCCGCAGCCAGCACGAACTGCCTCTTTTCGACGTCCGTGGCCAAGGCGGAACCGGCAAGCGCCTCATAGGTCCGCGCTGCGGCCGAGAACTCGCCTGCGGCCGCCTCGGATTGCGCCAGCACGCGGTTGACGACATAGGTTTCGTACGGCGTCTTGCCGCTGACCGCATCCGCTTCGCGCGCCTTGCTCAGCGCCTCCTTCGCGCGCCGGCCCTTGAGCAGTTCGATGGCGGCCTGGATCGGCTTGCCGACCTCCGCCCGCACGGTCTGGGCCTTTTCCTGCGACTGGGCGACCGGCGCGCCCAGCAGAATGGCGCATGCAACCGGCCAGATGAGGCAGCTTCTGAACACGGGCATCTTGAACCCTTAACGGATGAACTGCTCGTTGCCGACGAGGCCGATCTTGGTGAGCCCGAGCCGCTGCGCCGAAGCCATCAGGGCAGCCACGCTCTCGTACTTCACGAGCTTGTTCGGCCGCAAGTGGATTTCCGGCTGCACCACCATCGCGGCCGCCGACTGCAGTCGATCCTCCAGCTCGGCCCGGTTTGCGAGCACGGTTCCGTTCCAGATGTACGTCCCATCGAAATCCACCTCGATGGTGACCACTTCCGGGGGCGCCGTAGGCGGCGGCGGATTGCCCACCGGCATGTTCAGCTTCACGGCATGCGTCTGGATCGGGATCGTGATGATCAGCATGATGAGCAGCACGAGCATCACGTCGATCAGCGGCGTCGTGTTGATGTCCACCATCACGTCCGGTTCGCGCGGCGCGCCGCCCGCTGCCACTTTCATCGCCATGGTCGTCGGCCCCCCGCGATCACCGTCCGCCCCGCGCGGGCGGTTCGGTGATGAACCCGATCTTGAGAATGCCGGCGCGCTGGCAGGCGAAAACCACCCGGCCGACGAATTCGTAGCGCCCTTCCCGGTCGCCGCGAATGTGCACTTCCGGCTGCGGCGTCTTCTTCGCGACCTCCTTGAGCTGATCGAGCAGCTTCGCCTCGTCCGCGACCAGCTGGTTGTTCCAGAACACGTCGCCGTCCCGGTTGACCGCGATGACGACGTTATCCGGCTTCGTCTGGGTCGGCAGGTTGCGCTCCTTTGGCAACGCAACCGGGATGCTCTGGATGACGACGGGAATCGTGATCAGAAAGATGATCAACAGCACCAGCATCACGTCGACGAGCGGCGTGGTGTTGATGTCGGCTACGAGATCGTCGTCGTCGTCGAGCGAGCCGACCGCCATGCTCATGGCTAGGCGCCTTTGCGGCGTCCGCCGCCGAGAAGCGTCATGTGGACACCGCCCCCGAAGTGGCGCACCAGCTCCATCGCGGCCTTGTTGCGGCGCACGAGCCAGTTGTAGCCGAGCACCGCGGGAACCGCCACGGCCAGGCCGAATGCCGTCATGATCAGCGCCTCGCCGACCGGCCCGGCGACCTTGTCAATGGAGGCCTGACCGGCGATGCCGATCGCGGTCAGCGCATGGTAGATGCCCCATACGGTGCCGAACAACCCGACGAATGGGGCGGTGGATCCCACGGTCGCCAGGAACGCCAGACCGTTCTGCAGCCGGTTGCTGATTACGTCGATGGCGCGCTGAACCGACATCGCGACCCAGGCGTTCAGGTCGACCTCCTCGGTGAGCGTGCCGCCATGGTGCTGCGCGGCGAGCGATCCCTTCTCGGCGACGAAGCGAAACGCGCTGTCCTCGTCGAGGGACTTGACGCCTTCCTCGACGCTCTTGGATTTCCAGAATTTCTCGTCCGCCTCCTTGGCGTTGCGCATCAACTTGTGCTGCTCGAAAACCTTGACGATGCCGATGTACCAGGAGCCCACGGACATGATGACCAGAATGATCAGCGTGCCCTTCGACACGAAATCGCCCTGGCGCCACAGAGCCTCGAGGCCATACGGATTCTCAACGACCTCGGTGGTCGGCGCAGCGGCCGGCGGTATCGGCTTCGCGGCATCGGTCGCGGGTGCTGCGGCGGGCGGCGCATCGGCCTTCTGGGCCTGCGCGTGCGTAGGCACCGGGATCGCCAGCGCCGCGGCAGCCAGCAAGCTGGCAAGCAGAGCCGCGGAAGTCACTCGGTGCATCGTCGACACTCGTTTCATTTGTTGCTCCCTGTCCAAAGTCTTGATCACGCAGCCCGGCCGGCTCACGCCGTCCAACGGATGCGACCTATTCGAGTTTCCATTCGTATTCGATGCGCGCCCATTGCCGCTCGGGCTTGCCATCGACCGTCGCGGGTTTGAACTTGCACAGCCCCAATCCGATGCGCGCGGCGTCGTCCAGCCTTCGGAACCCTGAACTCCTCTCGACCTTGCTCTCGAGAATCTTGCCGTCGACGTCGATGAGGAAATTCAACCGCACGACGCCGGTTTCATTCGCGCGCACGGAGGCCGCGGGGTAGACCGGCTTTTCGCAGGCCGTGGCGTCGACGACCGCGGGCACGCGCACGGGTTCCCGCGGCTTCGCAGGTGCCGGTGGCGCCGGCCGTGACGGCGGGGCAATCGGCTGCGTCGGCTTGACCTGGGTCACTGCCGTAATCGTCGGTGCCTGGGTCGGCGGCGCCGCGATCTGGATCTCCGGCGGCGGGATGTACGGGGGCGGCGGCGCCGCGAGTTTCGGCGGCGGCGGCGGCGGCGGCTTGTCCGGGGGCGGCGGCTTGACCTCTTCGATGATCTTGGTCTCCAGCGGGGCCTTCACCACTTCGACGATCTTGCGAGCGAGCCCATTGACCAGGGCATAGCCCAGGATGATGTGAAAGACGACGACCGCGGCCATGCCCGACCAGCGTTGGCCAGAGTCCCTTGGTTCTACATAACTCACCGCCGGCCCCCCCTGCGGCAGGGCTCAATCGTCATCGTCATGGCGCATCCGACCCAGTTCAGCAAACGAAATCCAGCGTCCATTCATTCCAGAAGGTCTACCGCACCCGGCGGCCCAGACGCCTCGTGGCGAAGGGCCGGAGCGCAGCGGCGCGAAAAGGCGCGGCAGTTTACTTCATCCGCGCGCCGGAGAAAAGCCGGGCCATAAGAAAGAAAAAGCCCGGAACGGTCGGTTCCGGGCCTCGTTCAGCCAGCCTTCGGATCAGAACTTGTGATCGTACTGGACCAAGAACTGGACATAACGCGGGGTCGAGTAGGCCAGCGGCGCGCCAAATTCCGGACGCACCGTCGTCTGCGGTCGGATGTGGTAGCGCTCTTCGATGGCTTCCTCGACGCGACGGTTGAAGACGTTGAAGATGTCCATCTTGAACATCAACCCCTTGAACCAATCCGGCCGGTAGGCCACGTTCACGTCGAAGCGGATATCCCACGGCAACCGGCCCTGCGAACCGCGCGGGGTCGCCACGCCGTTGCAGTAGAAGAACGCCGGCCCATAGGCGTAGGCGTCGTTCGTGTTGTCGGTGAAGTTCCCGAGGCAGTTCTTCGGGCGCCCGGAAGCAGCCAGGAAGTTCACGCCCGCACCCCACTGGGGCGTGAATTCATAGAAGCCGTAGGCCTTGATCTGATGCCTCCGGTCATTCGGCAGATACCCGTAGGAGTTCTGCATGATTTCCGGGTAATCGAACACCTGGGTGGTCGAAACGTCCGCCTGGCCGATGTCCGAAAGGAGCAGGCCTTCCGTGTTGCCCTTCGACTTGGAATACGTGTAGTTGATCTTGCCGTACCACTTGTCGCGGAACGGATGCTCCAGGAAGAAGTCGAGCGCCTGGTACTTGCGCTTGGCCTTCGGATAGCCCAATGCGCCGGCCGACAGCGAGACATCCTCGAGCACACCGTCGCCGTTCAGATCGACCCGGAACCGGTTGTCGACGCCCGGGTTGAACAGGAAACAGCCGCCGCCCCAGTTGCTGGTGTCGATCGGAACCGGCTGCGCGGCCGCCCACACGCGGAACGGACGGTCGTCGCACATGTCGTCGATCGTGCTCTTCAGGTTGCGGTACGTCCCACGCACGCCGAAGTTGTAGTCCCGGGTCAGCGCCTTCTCGAAACCAAGGGTGAATTCGTCCTGGTAGTGCGACTTGATGTCGACCGCCGAGACCGTGAGCGGATCGATGGCCTGACCGAACTCGTTGTTGGCCGAGACGACCGGGCCGAGCGACGTCAGGCCCGTCGGGGCAGCCGTCACCGGATCGACGCCCGTATAGGTGAAGAATTCCGTCGTGAAGCGCGAGCTTCCCGCGCCACGCACCGCGACGTTCGTCGGCAACGGCAGATGGTAACGACCCGCCGTGCCGAAGACCTTGAACGTGGAATTGCCGTTCACGTCCCACGCCGCGGCAAAGCGCGGCGCAATCTGCCGGTCCTGCTTCAGGTAGGTCGCGTTGTCGCCGTTGCGGTTATCGAACTGCTCGTCGCGGATACCGATCGTCAGCAGAACGTCCTTCGTGACCTGCCAGCGATCCTCAATGTATTGCGCCTTCTGGATCACCGACGGGGTCGACACGGCATCGATCAGCACTCGGTCGACGAAGTAGCCTTGCTGCGCGAGCGGCTGTGCCACCGTATTCGGAGCCAGGATCGGCGGACCCCAGGGCGAATCGCCCGGGTTCGCCTGCCTGCCGTACTCCCAACGGCCGCCGCCGGCCAACGCGTTGCCGGCCTTCGACTTGTAGACGACCCGGTCAAGTCCGCCGCGCACCGTGTGCGTTCCGGCCAACTGCCATGGCAACTTGTACTCCAAGTCCATCCGATAGGCCGTCGACTTGTCCTGCGCCCCCGATACCAGGAGCGAACCCGTCGTCGGCTGCGGATTGAAGTAGGTAAATCCGGGAGCCGAGGAGTTCGGGTCGAAGAACACCTGGAAGAGGCTCGGGTTGTACCCGTCCGGCAACTGCGAGTGTCTCGTCCGGCTCCAGCCATACACGCCGGTGAAGGTCAGGTTGTCGGTCCAGTAACCCGTGTACTTGAAGATCTCGGTGTCCGCACCCTGCGGCGCCGCGACCGGCGTCGGCCCCGAGTTCTCGTAGCGGATCCCGCCGTTGCGATTGTCGTTGCGCGCCAGAGTCCCGTAGTTGTACCCGTAGTACTTGCGGTCCTCCTGGTTCTTGTCGTGGATGTTCGTGTACTCGACGATATGGTCTTGCGTGATGTTCCAGTCGAGCTTGAGCAGGCTGCGAGGCTGCTGACGCTTGATTTCCTGGAATCCGGCACTGGCGATGCCGGTCGTCGAATTCGCGCTGCTCCGGGTCTGCCGGATGACGTCGAAATTCGACACGTTCTCTTCGGCCGTGTAGTAGAAGAACAGCTTGTCCTTGATGATCGGGCCACCGACGTAGAAATTCCCGCCGTACGACTCCGCGCGATCGTCCTCAAAGGCGAAGAAAACCTGGCCGTCGCGGGTGCTGCCATTGGTCGGGTACACCGAGTTCTTCTGGTCGGACCGCAGTCCCTTCGGCGAATACTTCAGCGACGCGCCCGCCTCCCAGGTATTCGTGCCCCGTTTGGTCGTAATGTTGATCACGCCCCCGGTCGACCGGCCGAATTCCGCGCCGTATCCACCCGCGAGCACCTGCGTCTGCGCGATCGAATTGAACGGCAGCTGCGAGAAGCTCACGCCGTAGAGGATGTTCGTAACCGGAAACCCGTTGATGTGGTAGGCGTTTTCGGCCGCGGACGCGCCACCGAAGCTCGGCGCGTTGAGACCACCGTAGCGCGTATCGCCGCGCGTCGTGCCCGGCACCAATTGCAGAACCGCCGCGACATCCTTCGCCACCGGCAGTTTTTCCAATTCCTGCGCCGTGAACGTGGTACCGCTGTTCGCGGAGGACACGTCGATCGTGGCGCGCCGGCTGACGACCTGAACCGTCTGCAGGGTTTCAGCGGCGGCGAAGTTCACTTCACTGCCCTGGCCGATGAAGACCTCGATCTCCTTCGTCTGCACGACCGACCCGCCCCGAACCAACTGCACGGTGTAGGTGCCGGGGTTCAGTGCGGTCGCATCGAAGCGACCCGCCGCGTTCGGCGTAAGCGTGCGGCGAACCCCCGTTCCCGCCTGCTCGATGACAACCGTCGTCCCTGCCCCGCCGGTCACATCACCAAAAATTCGCCCTGTCGCACTGGTCTGCGCAACCACCGTGGAACTGACGCTGAACATCAGCGCCGCGGCGCCAAATGCAAGCGCCACAGAACGGGACAAAGTCGTTCGCTTGATCGTCACTGAACCCCCCTAATAAGTAGTTTCTTATTACGCCGCGGACGACTCGCTCAATAGAGAACGGTTCGCACTACCCGGCTTCGCAGATGGAAACTATTTCAGCCACATGCACCCGGTCAAGCATGTGTAACAGATCGTTAATATTTGTCATGAGCAAGTGTTGTAATTTCACACGTCGTTCCTGCCGTCAATTCGCTGCTGCGCCGCAACATTTCTGCTCGGAATCAATTCGTGCGCTAGGTCCATTCCGCTGCCCGGACGTAGTGCGACGCAGCCTCCGTGGCGCGCCCGAGGCGGCCCAGCAAGCGCGCCATTTCCAGGTGCGCCGCACGCGACCCTCCGAGCGAAAGCGAGGCATCGAGGTACTTCTGCGCCTGCCCCCAGAGCTCGGCGGCCACGCAAAGACGGCCGAGACTGGCAAGCAACTGCGCATCGTCGGGTCGTTGCGCGAGCCAGCGTTCGGCGCGCTCGATTCGAACGGTCGCTTCCTTCGCGCGGGCGTCCGCCTCCAAGGGGGGCAGTTCAGCGTATTCGGCAACCAAGGATCCGTCCCAGTCCTCTGCCAGCGCGCGCTCGACGATCTCGCGCGCAAGCCCGGCATTGCCCAGTCCCGTCGCGTGCCGAGCGCCGGCGATTGCCACACGCGAGAGACGCTTGTCCGCGGCGCTGAACCGTCGCCATTGCTCCTCGAAACCGTGACGGTCGCCGGCCACGCGCCCCAGAAGCTCAACGCAGGCCTGCGCCCGATACTCCACCGCCACGGCCGGCGCGATGGCGTGGCGCTTGGCGAGGACCTCGGCCAACCGCGACACTTCGATCCAGTTCTGCGCGCCGCGCTCGGCGCGCAGCAGCATCCGCAGTGCGGCGATGTTCCGCGGCCCCGCGTCGTGCAGGGTGCGCAGCACGTCGCGCGCCCGAGTGAAATCGCGTTCGTCGAGCGCCAGTTCGGCCTCCGAGAGCAGCCGCGCGGACTGCACCGAACCACCCGCTTCTCTCGCACGATCCAGCCACTGGTCGCGGCGCGCCGACTCGCCCAAGGCGTGCGCCGCCCGAGCCGCGATCAGCGCGGCGAGCCCCCGTGAAACGCCACCCTGCCAGGCAACCCTGGCCTGTTTCTCGGCTTTCGCATAGCGCCCCTCGTACTGCGCCTGCAGCGCCTGGCTCAGTGCCGCCAGCGCCTGTTCGCGGCCGCGCCGCTCACGAAAAGCGCGCACCTGCGCGGGCATCGAAAGCGTGTGGTGGACCAGCCGTACCAGCACGTAGCCGAGGGCAAACGCGGCGCAGGCACCGACGACGAACAGCAGCAGCGAGACTTCCACACGCCACGGGGGATAGACGAACAGCGCATAGCTGTCCTGCGCGCGGCCGAAGATGGCGAGCGCCGCGGCGGCGGCGAACACGGCAACAAGCCAGAAGAGCGCCCTCACGTCTCGGGCCTAGCGCCGCTCGCGCTGCGCCTGGAAACCGCGCACGGCCTCGAGGCTCTCGGCAATCGACGGCGGCTCGAAGCTCAGCGAGGCACCGCTGAGCTGCTTCAGCTGCGCCATCGCGCCCTGCACCGGCTTGGCGCGGGCGTCGAAATAGCGCTGGATCCAGCGCTGCGCGACGCGCAGGTCTTCCCGGTAGCCAGCCTCATCCCGGACGAGCAGATCGACCCGCGCGTTCAGCAGCCTCAGCTTGAGATTCTCGCGCACGAAATACGCCTGTGAAGGCGGCAGGAGCGGCGGCTCCTCGACCTCGACCTTGCGCACGATCACCAGCTGGCGCAGCTCGCCCCACAGTTCGCTGCCGAACCGCGACCACAGACCCGCTTCCGGCCCGGCTTTCGCGCCGTTCTTTGCCGGTTGTTTCGCGGGTGCGTCGCGCTCCAGGCGCTCGTCGAACGCGAGCGGCAACGAATCCACGCCGGCGACGAGCGCGTCGAGCCTGACGCTCATGCCCGGGAGATCCACCACGGGGACGGAGCGAAGGCGTTCGATGTCGCGGCTCAGCGCGCGGCGCACCGTCAGGAATTGCGGGCGGTCGGCGCGCGCCAGCCGGCCTTCGGCGAGCTGCAGGGCGAGCAGCGCGGCGCGCACGTTGCCCGCGAGTTGCAGCTGCTGCTGTGCGATCGCCAGTACCTGCTCGATCTCGGCCAGCTGCCACTCGTCGCGGCTGCGCGAAAGCTGCTGATAAAGGGATTCCAGGGCGACCTGCTGGCTCTGCGACTCCGCGAGCCGGGCTTCGAGCGCGGCCACCTTGACCTGCATCTGGCGCATCGCGTCCTGCGCGTCCCGCGCCGCGGTCCGGGCGTTCCGGCTTTCGGCCTCGATTTCGCGCAGGCGCAGCGCCAGCTCTTCCTGCGTGGCGCCGATCCGGCTGCGCGTGTCCCACCACAGCGCCGCGGCAAACGCGAGCGCCAGCGCCAGCGCAAACCCGACCAGCATGCCGGCCCGGCTGCGTTCGGTGGCTGGCGTCGTCGCGGTGCGGTTCTCGTGCGGATCCATGCGCTCGTCAGTGCGTCAGCGGGTACGGCCAAAGTATGCCACCAGCGCCGCCATCGTTTCGGCATCGGCGGGTCCGGCAACGATCACGGACCGAGTGCCGAGGGCCGTCGCCTGCTCGGCGACCCGCACATGCGGCACGAACAGCGGCGCCGCGCGCAGGCGCTCCCGGCCCGGCGCATCCAGCATCTGCGCGAGGTTGGCGAGCCCTTCGCCGGAGGACACGGTAAACGCATCCACGCTCAGCTCGCCTAGCGACACCGATGCCGCATCGGGCTTCGCCCGGACATAGCACTCCGCGTACTCGACGCTTGCGCCGCGCGCCCGCAGGCCCTCGCCCAGCTGTTCGCGCCCGCCGACGCCGCGAAAGATCACGATCCGCGCGCCCGCCGGCCGCGCGAACGCTTCCAGGGCAAGCAGCGCCTCGCTGTCGGCCCCGCCCTCCGGCGCGACGACGTCAACGAGTCCCGCATCCCGCAGCGCCCGCTGCGTGCCGCCACCGATGGCGGCGAGCCGCACGCGCGCCGGCCAGGCTGCGGCGCCGCGCACCTCGCGAACGCGGGCCAGTCCCTTGCTCACGGCGGTCGGGCTGATGAAGACCGCCCAGTCGAATTCCGCCAGCCGCGCCGCAATCGCATGCACGGCTCGCGCATCGGCGAGGTCGCGAATCTCCAGGGCGGGCAGCAGCAGCGGCTCGCCGCCCGCCGCGCGAATGCTTTGTGCCAGTGCCTCCGCCTGCGGCAGCGGACGCGTGACGACGATGCGCCTGCCGTTGAGGGGTCCGGCGTTCACGGCTCCAGCGCACGCAGGATTTCTTCCGCGCCCTGCGCGCGCAACTGCGCGGCGACCCGCTCGCCCAGCGCCTCGGGATCCGCGGCGGCGCCCTCCGCCTCGGCGCGCGCGATCCGCCGGCCATCGGGCGAGGCCACCAGGGCGCGCAACCGCAGTCCCGNNGCCGCGGCGAGCACGATCGCCGCGTATTCGCCGCGATCCAGCTTGGCGAGGCGCGTGTCGAGATTGCCGCGCAACGGGCGAATCTCCAGGCCCGGATGGCGCTCCGCGATCTGCGCCTGCCGTCGCAGGCTCGACGTCCCGACCACGGCGCCCGCCGGGAGCTCGGCGAGGCTGGCGTAGCCCGCCGACACCAGCGCATCGCGTGGATCCTCGCGCTCGGTGATGGCCGCCAGCACGAATCCCGGCGGCAGCTCCACCGGCACGTCCTTCATCGAGTGCACCGCGAGGTCCGCGCGGCCTTCGGCGAGGGCGTGCTCCAGTTCCTTCACGAACAGCCCCTTGCCGCCCGCCTTGGCGAGCGTCGCGTCGAGGAGCTCGTCGCCGCGCGTGGACATCGGCACCAGTTCCACGCGCAGCCCCGGATGCAGGCGCTCGAGCCATGCCTTGACGTGTTCCGCCTGCCACAGCGCGAGGCGGCTGCGGCGCGTTGCGATTCTCAATGTGCGATTCATTCCCGTCCCTGTGCGACCAGTTCCTTGACCAGCGGCCACTGGCGGCGGCTCACCGGCAGCCGTTCCGCCACCCCGTCCAATACCACATTCCAATGGGCGTCCTCCTCGCCGCCGCCCGCGCGCTCGAAACTGCGCAAGGCGCCGCGCGCGACCAGGCAGTTGCGATGAATGCGCACGTACGATGCCGCGAACTCCCGCTCGAGCGTCACCAGCGACTCCTCGATGAGGTGCTGCGCGCTGCGCGTGCGCAGCGTGATGTACTTCAGTTCCGCCTTGAAGTACACGATGTCGCGCACCGGCACCAGCACGATCCGGTTGCGCTCGGCCACGGANNCGTCGTGCGCCGTGACGAAGACCACGGCCGGCGCGACAGGCAGGGCGACGAGGTGGTGCGCGACCTCCAGCCCGCTCATCCCCGGCATTTCGATGTCGAGGAGCAGCACCCTGGCGCCGCTCGCGGGCAGCCGCTCGATCACCTCGAATCCGCTGCGCGCTTCGCCCGCGACGCGGGTCGGCAACTCCGCAGCCAGGTCCTCGAGCAGCGCCTTGAGCCGCTCGCGCGCCGGCGCCTCGTCGTCGGCGATGAAGACGGCGAGCGGCGTCACGTCTGCCCCGGGGCGCTGGTCTTGTAGGGCACTTCGATTTCGACGCGATAGCGTCCCGCCTCCACGGCGGACTCGAGCCGCGCCTCGGCGTCGAAGAACAGCCGCAGGCGCTCGCCGATGTTCTCCAGCGCCATGCGGTTGCCGCTGCGCTGCCCGGGCGCGTCGCCGCGGAACGGATTCTCGATCCGCGCCAGGACGCGGTCGCCGCGGCGGCTGATGCGCACCACGACCTCCGACGGTTCCGTGGCGGGTTCCACGCCGTGGTAGACCGCATTCTCGAGCAGCGGCTGCAGCACCATCGGCGGCAAGAGCGCGTCGGAAGGCGCGCCATCGAGGTCCCAGACGATGCGCAGCCGCTCCCCCAGCCGCAGCTTTTCGATCCCCGCGTAGCGCTCGAGCAGCGCAATCTCGTCCGCGAGCCGCACGAACCGACGGCCATCCGCCATCAGCTCCCGGAACAGGTCGGCGAGATCCTCCAGCGCCTGCTCGGCGCGCCGCGGATCACGGCGCACGAGCGAGAGCACGGCATTGAGGCTGTTGAACAGGAAGTGCGGCCGGATGCGCGCCTGCAGCGCCTGCAGCCGGGCCTCCGCCAGCGCGGGCGAAAACGCCCGCGCACGAAGCCGGAAGTACGCCAGCAGCGTGAGGCTCGCCAGGGCGGTCAGCAGGAGCAGGTGCCCGAGGCTGCCCGGCATGCCGCCGGATTGCGCGGCCACCGCGTGCACGAGCGCGGCGAGCGCCACCTCGATGGCGACCACCATCGCGCAGCCGTGCGCGTAGGGCAGGCGCGCAAGCCACGGCGCGGCGACGTACAGCGCGACGACACTCAGCAGCACAAGCGGCTCGAGCACCGCCGCCGCGCGCGCAAAACGCATCGGGATCTGCGGCCACGCCGGCTCCGAGACCAGCAGCGCGCCGAACGCGAGCAGATGCACGCCGAGCAGGACGCGCGCGATCACGCCGAGATTGCGCAGGTCCGGCAGAACGTCCGCGTGGAGGTTTTGGCTTATACTCGACATTGACTGCTGCGCGGCGCGATTCGCCGCGACATTTCCAGTATGCCCCATGGCTAGAAGAGCGTCCAAGCGTCCCACCCGGTCCGCCGCGTCGTCCCCATCGCGCCCTGCGGCGGCGAAGCGCTGGTCGGGCCGGTTCAACGAGCCGGTCGATGCGCTCGTGCAACGCTTCACCGCCTCGGTCGCCTTCGACCAGCGCCTCGCGCGCCACGACGTCACGGCCTCGCTCGCGCATGCCCGCATGCTCGCCGCGCGCAAGATCCTCTCGGCGAAGGACCTCGCCGACATCGAGCGCGGCATGGCGACCATTCGCGCGGAAATCGACGCCGGCACCTTCGCCTGGTCGCTCGAGGCGGAAGACGTGCACACCCACATCGAGCAGCGCCTGACGCAGCTCGTCGGCGACGCCGGCAAGCGGCTGCACACCG
>DKBI01000326.1 GCA_002451175.1 Betaproteobacteria bacterium UBA6904 | reverse complement strand
GCCGGGAGACATCCGCCCCCGCGATCTCGCTGCGGCTGGCGATCTTGTCGAGTTCGTCGAGAAACACGATCCCGTTCTGTTCCACATTCGCCAGCGCACGGCTCTTCAGATCGTCCTCGGACACGAGCTTGGCGGCTTCCTCGTCGGTCAGCAGCCGCAGGGCCTCGCGAACGCGGACCTTGCGCGTGCGGCGCCGCCCGCCCGACAGATTCTGGAACATGCCCTGGATCTGGTTCGTCAGCTCCTCCATCCCGGGCGGCGCGAGAATTTCCATCTGCGCGGGCATCGCCGCCACCTCGATCTCGATCTCGGTGTCATCGAGCCCGCCTTCGCGCAATTTCTTGCGGAACTTCTGCCGCGCGACGCTCTCCTCGGCGGGCGCTTCCTGGAACCCCACGCCGCGCGCCGGCGGCAGCAGCGCGTCCAGGATCCGCTCCTCCGCTGCGTCCTCCGCGAGCGTGCGCACGCGCCGCATGGCCTGCTCGCGCGCGCCCTTGATCGCGATGTCCACGAGATCGCGCACGATCGTGTCGACGTCGCGGCCCACGTAGCCCACCTCCGTGAACTTGGTCGCCTCGATCTTGATGAACGGGGCGTCGGCGAGGCGCGCCAGGCGGCGCGCGATTTCCGTCTTGCCTACGCCGGTCGGACCGATCATGAGGATGTTCTTCGGCGTGATCTCCTGCCGCAGCGGCTCGGCCACCTGCTGCCGCCGCCAGCGGTTGCGAAGCGCGATCGCCACCGCGCGCTTGGCCCGGTCCTGGCCGACAATGTGCTTGTCGAGCTCGTGGACGATTTCAGCAGGCGTCATGGTGCTCACGGCGTCACTCCAGGACCTCGATGCTGCGCTGATGGTTCGTGTAGATGCAGATGTCGGCAGCGATCGCGAGCGCGCGCTCGACGATCTCGCGCGGCGCGAGCGCCGTCTCCTCCGCCAAGGCCCGGGCGGCCGCCTGGGCGTAGGGGCCGCCGGAGCCGATCGCGACGATGCCCCGCTCGGGTTCGAGGACGTCGCCCAGACCTGTAATCACGAGCGAGTGCTCGCGGTCCGCCACGGCGAGCATCGCTTCCAGGCGTCGTAGCACGCGGTCGGTGCGCCAGTCCTTCGCGAGTTCCACGGCCGAGCGCATCAGGTTGCCCTGGTGCTTCTCCAGCTTCGCCTCGAAGCGCTCGAACAGCGTGAACGCGTCCGCGGTGCCGCCCGCGAATCCGGCCAGAATGCGCTCGTGGTAAAGCCGCCTGACCTTCTTCGCCCCGCCCTTCACGACGATGGCGCCGAGCGTAACCTGGCCGTCGCCGCCCAACGCGACGCTCGAGCCGCGCCGCACGGAAAGAATCGTCGTGCCGTGCCACTGCTCCATCGGGTTTTCCTTCGCGTAATCCCGCATTCTAGTGGACCTCGGCGGCTACATTTTCGCGCCGCGAGCCACACGCGAAAAGCACGATGCCGAGCAGGGCCATGCTCCAGACCACCAGGGGACCGGGCGGCAGATCGGACACCAATGACAGCCCCAGACCCGCAGCATAGCCAACGCCAGCGAGCGCGTACGCCGCCGCGAGCCGCAGCCGCGCAAGTCGCCGAGTCGCCAGGGCAGGCACGATCAACGTGCTGAACACCAGGTACAGCCCGACAAGTTGCACGGACACCGTGACGGCGCATGCGAACAGCAGGTAGAAGCCCGACCGTCCGATGCGCGCTCCCGCGCCGAACCAGATCGCCGCAATGACGGCCGACGCCATCGTCGCCAGGAGCAATCCTCCCGCGTCCACCCACAGAATCTGCCCAACGAGCAGGTCCTTGAGGTGTTCAGCGCCATGCGGATTGCTTGCCAGTATGAGCGTCGCCCCGGTCGCAGCAAGTACGAAGACGACGCCGATGACGGCCTCCTGCACTTCCGGCCAGCGCTTCTCGCACCAGTTCAGCAGAAGCGCGCCCGCCAGCGCCGTGCCGAGCGCAGCCAATTGGACGCCCATGCCCTTCGGCTCGAAGCCGAGGCGATCCGCGAGGACCACGCCCAGCCCGGCAATCTGCGCCACNNCGGCGACGAGCAGACCCGCCGCGAGCGCCGGCCAAAGAATGGCAAGCGGCGACAGTTCCGCGCTCATCGATTCGCCGCCTGCAGCCGCTCCAGCGTATCGTCGAACAGAGAAAACAGGTCGCGGGCACGCTCGGTGCCGCCTACCGTGAACGGCAGCGTCACGGCGGCAATCTTCGCGCGCTCCGCAAGCCACTGCGCCGGGCGCGGATCGCTGTAAGCGGATCGCAGCACCGCCTTTGCGGGTTCGCGCGCCATCCGGCCCAGCAGGTCGTTCATGTGCGCGCTCGTCGGCGGCAACCCGGGCTTCGGCTCGAGCGCGCCAACCTCCCGCAGGCCAAGCCACGCAACCAGATACGAGAGGTCGCGGTGATGCACGACGACCGCCATGCCCTTGAGAGAGGTGGCGGCCTGCTCCCAGCGGACAAGCGCAAGCCGCCAGCGATCCAGAAATCCCCCGACCCGCTCGCGGTAGCCCGCTGCCTCCGCAGGATCCAGCGCGGCCATGCGCTCGGCGAGCGGGACAGCCACCGCGGCAACGTTACGCGGGTCCAAGTGCAGATGCGGGTTGCCCGCCGCGTGAACGTCGCCCAGAGCCCGGTCGACGCGTTCCGGACGCTCCCGCAGCACCACCACGCCGGCCGCCTCGAAATACCCGGATTTGCCCGGCTGAATCGCCGGATTGCCCGACTGCGACTGCACGAGCGGCAGCCAGCCCGCCTCGAGCTCGGCGCCGGTGCAGACGACGAGATCGGCGCGCCGCGCAGCCGCTATGAGGCTCGGACGGGCTTCGATGCGGTGCGGATCCTGGAGCGCAGTGGTCGCGACGAACACGTTCGCCTTCGCGCCGCCGAGCTCGCGCGCGAGCGCTCCCCACTCGGGCGTGCAGGCGAAAACGTTGAGGGCCGCCGACACGGTCGTTGCGGCGAGCGACAGGCAAAGTACGGCGAGGCATTTCATGGCCGTCCTCTAGAAACGATGCGCCCCGTGGGCGCCCAGGGAAAAGATGTACTGGAGGAGCGCCTGCCGATCGGTTGCGCCCGCGCGCGACCTGTCGGAAGCGAACTGCAGCCGCACGCGGCTGAATTCGGTCGGGCTCCAGTCCAGCATCAGCGAGCTTCGCGAGGGCTGGTGCGCAGTCATGAGAAGTCCAAAGTCCGCCGCCACGGGACCCAGCCCGGATTGCACGATGCCGTTCGCGACTTCACCCGTGTGCAAGCGGTCGTACCGCAGGCCGAACCGCCAGCGAGGCATGAACTGGTAAACACCTTGGAGGTACCAGCCCGATTGGCGGCTCGCGTAAGACTCGGTCAGCACGGCACCAAACCGGGGCGCCGCTTGCGCGGTGTCGTCGTAGCTGAGCTCGCCACTTTCCCTGCGGCGGAAGTACTCGCCCTGCAGCTTGACGCCTGTCGACGCGCCCGCGCCCTCGGGCGCCCACTTGAGAACGAAATCCGCAATCCACAGGCGGCTGCGTCCGCTGAAGGCCTGCCGCACCACGTTGCCGAAAGAGTCTTCGTCCTCGAAAGCCCGATCGCGCGGCGACGCTTGCAGCGCGGAGATGCCCGCGCGCCAGGCCGTGTTCGCGCCCAAATCGCCGCCAGCGTGAGCAAACAAGCTCCAGGCGCCCGCGCCATTGCGCGACTGGTCGGCGGAAGGGAAGCTGCGGCCGCGGGTCAGTTCCGTGCCGATTTCGACAAAGAGGTCCGTTGGCAAGACCCATTTCAGTTGAACGCCGTCATCGTTCAAGCGACCGCCGAGAAACGCCCTGTAGGCGAGCGGCGCATCCTGGAAATCCCAGGCGTGCCGGTGGATTTCGTTCTGGTAGCCGATGGCGGACAGGAACCTGCCGCCCTTCAGCGTCAGGCCATGGCCGAGCGCCAGCGTTTGGAAGAAAGCCTCCTCAACCTCAATTTCATTCGTCGGCGTGAGGGCCGCAACCAGTTGTCCGCGGAAATACGGATCGATGCTCGCACCNNCGCGTTCCGCTGCGCGTTGCGCCACGCCCGCCTTTTCGGCAACCGCGGCGCGGATTTCGGTTTCCTGCAAGCGCCGCTCGAGTTCCGCGATGCGGCGTTCGTAGCTTTGTCTGAGCTGCTTCAGTTCCTCGCGGATCGCCGCAAGGTCCGCATCGTCCGCGAGCGCCGGGCTTGCCGTGCTCGCT
>DKBI01000235.1 GCA_002451175.1 Betaproteobacteria bacterium UBA6904 | reverse complement strand
AGCGCGTAGAACGCGCGCATCGGCAACGCAGACAGCAATTTCGGGGTCAGAGTAATTGGGGTCAGGCTCCCTGGGGTCGGATCCGTTCCTCGGGCGCAGACCGCCCGCAGGCCAGCAGACCCGGCAGCGAAATTTTACCCCGACCCCGGTCAGTCCGCCGGCATGGCGCGCGCGATGAGCGCGTCGAAGGGTGCGTTCGGCGCCAGCATGCCGAAGGCGCCGCCCGCGTCCCCCGCAAGCCGCGAGGCGCAGAAGGTCTCGAAGACGAACGCCGGGGCGTGGCGCGCGAGCAGGCTCGCCTGGATGGCGAGCGCGAGATCCTGCGTCAGGCGCCGCGCCGCGTGCTCGAATTCGGCAGCGTCGGCGAGCCGCGCGAGAAGGCCGTCGCAGAAGGCATCGTAGGTCCGATGCGCGCCGCGCGCCGCGCCGAGCTCCGCGTTCACCGCATCGAGCACGTCGGGCGACTTGCGCAGCGCACGCAGGACGTCGAGGCACATGATGTTCCCCGAGCCCTCCCAGATCGAATTCACGGGCATTTCGCGATAGATGCGCGAGAGCGCGTTTTCCTCGACGTAGCCGCTGCCGCCGATCGTCTCCATCGCCTCCTCGGCGAAGTGCGCGCCGCGCTTGCAGATCCAGAACTTGGCGGTCGGCGTCAGCACCCGCGCGAGCAGCCGCTCGCGCTCGTTCACCTGCGCGTCGTAGGCGCGCGAGAGCCGCATCGCCAGCGCGGTCGCCGCCTCCGACTCGAGCGCGAGATCGGCGAGCACGTTCTTCATCGCCGGCTGATCGAGCAGAAGCCGGCCGAACGCGCTGCGCTGCCGCGCGTGCCACAGCGCCTGCGCGAGCGCCTGGCGCATGAGCCCCGCGCTGCCGATGGCGCAGTCGAGGCGCGTGTACACGCCCATCTCGAGGATCATCGGCACCCCGCGGCCCTCTTCGCCGAGCAGCGTCGCGTAGGCCGCGTGAAATTCGACTTCCGAGGACGCGTTCGAGCGATTGCCGAGCTTGTCCTTCAGCCGCAGGATGCGGATCGCGTTCGGCGCGCCGTCGGGCAGCCAGCGCGGCATGAAGAAGCACGACAGGCCGCCGGGGGACTGCGCGAGCACGAGCCACGCGTCGCACATGGGCGCGGACAGAAACCACTTGTGCCCGGTGATGCGCCACTCGCCGGCGCCGGCCCGCTCGGCCTGCGTCGTGTTGGCGCGCACGTCCGAGCCGCCCTGCTTTTCGGTCATCGCCATGCCGATGAGCGCGGAGCGTTTGTCGCGCGCCGGCACGTTGCGGGGGTCGTACTCTCGCGAGAGCAACCGGGGCATCCAGTCCGCCGCGAGCGCGGCATCGCGTCCGATCGCCGGCACCGAACCGTAGGTCATCGTCGCGGGGCATTGCGTGCCGTTCTCGACCTCGGCGTAGAGGAAATAGCCCGCCGCGCGCTCCACGTGCGCGCCGAGCGTGCCGTCCGCCCAGGGNNCGCGGTCGTGCGTGTGCAGCACAGGGACGCTGCCATTCGCCGCGGCGGCCGCCGCGAAGCGCTCCGGCGTGCCGAGCTCTCCGCCGAGCGCGCCAAGCCGCTCGCGCGCGGCGGCCAGCCGCGCTGCGGGAAGATTGAAGGCGAGCGCGTCGTCGAGCGGCCGGTCGCCGGTGAAGAGGTTGTAGCGCTCGAGCGGCGCGGGTTGGTTGATGACCTCGTGCGTCGCGAACGGGTCGCGCGGGACAGGGAGGGAGGCGGTCATGGCGGTCGCGCAGCCGGGACTGCGTGTCGGAGTGGCGGGTGCGATCGAGTCTAGGACTGCCCCCCGCGAAATGCAATGCGCGTTGGTAGAATGCGCCGCTCGCCTGAACCGGCCCATCGAGGAGGGGGTTTGCTCAGCCAGATACTNNGCCTTCTTCGCGCTGACCGGGAGCGCGATCATGGGCCTGCCGTACTGGGCGATGATTCTCTTCGCGATCGCCTCGATGGCGATCGTCGGCATGGTGGCCGAGCGCATCGTGTTGCGCCCGGTGCTCGGGTATCCGGCGTTCACGGTGGTGATGATCACCATCGGCCTCGGCTACGTGCTGCGCGGCGTCGTGACGATGGTGCCCGGCTGGGGAACGGAAACCTACGCCCTGCGCACGCCGTTTTCCGAGGGCATTCTGAAGCTGGGCGACGTCGTGCTCGCCGTGCAGCAGCTCGCCGTGATCGGCATGACGGCGCTGCTGTGTTTCGTGCTGTACCTGTTCTTCCGCTTTTCCCGCATCGGCATCGCGATGCAGGCGACCTCGCAGAACCAGCTCGCCGCGTACTACATGGGCATTCCGGTGCGGCGCGTCAACATGATGATCTGGGGGCTGTCCGCGGCGGTCGCGGCATTCGCGGGCATCCTGCTCGCGCCCGTGACGTTCGTGCATTCGAACATGGGGTTCATCGGCCTGAAGGCCTTCCCGGCCGCGGTGGTCGGCGGCTTCGGCAGCGTCCCGGGGTCCATCGTCGGCGGCCTGATCATCGGGCTGGTGGAGGCGCTCGCGGGCTTCTACCTTCCGGAAGGGTTCAAGGACGTCGCCGCGTACGTCGTCGTGCTGGTGGTGCTGCTCGTGTGGCCCTCCGGCATCTTCGGCGAGACGGTACGCAAGAAGGTCTGACCCCGTGCGCTTCATCTTCAAGACCGCGTACCTGCAGGACATCCGCCTCTTCCAGCACCGCGGACAGGTGTTCTGGTACGGGCTGCTCGGCCTGGCGCTGCTTGCAGCGCCCTGGTGGGCGAGCGAGTACTTCATGTCCCAGCTGCACTTCATCTGCATCTATTCGATCGTCGGCTTCGGGCTGATGATGCTCGTGGGGTTCACGGGCCAGATCTCGCTCGGGCACGCGGCGTTCCTCGCGGTCGGCGCGTACACCGAGGCGCTCCTGCAGGCCGCCGGGGTGCCCTTCGTGGTGTCGATTGCCTGCGCCGCGGCGTTTTCGGCCTCGGTGGGGGTCATCGTCGGGCTGCCGGCGCTGCGCCTGAAGGGCATCTACCTCGCCATTTCGACCCTCGCGTTCAACGTGATCATCGAGGAGATCGCGACGCGCTGGGAAAGCCTCACCGGCGGCAGCGGCGGCAAGCACGTGAGCGCGGTCAGCCTGTTCGGCTGGAAGCTCGAGTCCGACAGCGAGTTCTATTACCTGTGCCTCGCGCTCACGGTGCTGTGCTGCCTCGCCTGCATCAACCTGCTGCGCTCGCCGACGGGGCGCGCGTTCGTGGCGATCCGCGACTCGGAGATTTCCGCGTCCTGCATGGGCGTCAACCTGGCGAAGTACAAGACCCTGTCGTTCGCCCTCTCGGCGGCGCTCACCGGCATCGGCGGCGCGCTGTATGCGCACAAGATCTCGTTCATCTCGCCGGAGCAGTTCACGCTGCTCGCCTCGATCGAGCTCGTCACCATCGTGATCATCGGCGGCGTCGGGTTTCTGCACGGGGCGGTGCTCGGCGCGGCCTTCATCATCGTGCTGCCCCAGCTGATCTCGATCGCCAAGGACTATCTGCCGAGCGCCGTGGCGACGACGGGCCTGCAGGGCGTGGTCTTCGGCCTGGTGCTGATCGGGCTCATCCTGTTCGAGCCCATGGGGCTGTACGGGCGCTGGCTCAAGATCCGCACCTATTTCGAGCTGTTTCCGTTCTACCGCCGCGGCATGTTCCGCCGGCAGAAGAGCTACATGAAATCGGAGCGGCTGCGGTGAGCTTCTTCAAGGTGGAGCAGCTCGGCATCCGTTTCGGCGGCGTGGTCGCCGTGAACGACGTCAGCTTCGAGGTGAATCGCGGCGAGGTGTTCACCATCATCGGCCCGAACGGCGCGGGCAAGACGACGATCTTCAATCTCGTCGGCCTGATCTACCCGCCGACCAGCGGCCGCATCGAGTTCGAGGGGCGCGAGCTGACGGGGATGGCGCCGCACCGCGTCGCCGAGTTCGGGATCGCGCGCACGTTTCAGAACATCGAGCTCTTCGAGCACGCGTCCGTGCTGCAGAACCTGCTCATCGGCCGCCACCGGCATCGCGCCACGAGCCTCTGGCAGGAGCTGCTGTTCCTGCCCTCGGTGCGCCGGCGCGAGATCGAGGCGCGCGAGGCGGTGGAGAAGGTCATCGACTTTCTCGAGCTCGCGAAGTACCGCGACAGCCTGGTCGCGGGCCTGCCCTACGGCGTGCGCAAGGTCGTGGAGCTTGGTCGCGCGCTCGCCACCGAGCCGAAGCTGCTGCTGCTCGATGAGCCCTCCTCGGGACTCAATCCCGAAGAGACCGACGACATGGCGTTCTGGATCGAGGACATCAAGAAGCTCCTCGGCATCACCGTGCTGATGGTCGAGCACGACATGAACCTGGTGTCGCGGGTCTCCGACCGCGTGCTTGCGCTGAACATGGGCGAGGTGATCGCCGAGGGCACGGCCGCCGAGGTGCAGAGCCATCCGGCGGTCATCGAGGCCTACCTGGGAGGCGCCGTCAAATGAATTGGGGTCAGACCCCAGGTTCCGACGACTCAGCGCCATTGGGGTCTGACCCCATTCTGGAGCTGGCCAATGTCGAGGCGAGCTACGGGCCGGTGCAGGCGCTGCGCGGCGTGAGCTTCGCGGTGCCGCGCGGCAAGATCGTGACGGTGCTGGGCGCCAACGGCGCGGGAAAATCGACGGTGCTGAAGACGATCTCCGGCATCATCGATCCGCAGAAGGGGCAGATCCGCTTCGACGGCGAGGAAATCCAGGGGCGCTCCCCCGACTGGATCGTGCGGCGCGGCATCAGCCACGTGCCGGAGGGGCGCGAGGTCTTTCCGCTGCTCACGGTCGAGGAGAACCTGCGCATGGGCGCCTACACGCGCCGCGACCCCGGGGGCATCGCCGAGGACATGGAGCGGGTCTACGAGTACTTTCCGATCCTGCGCGAGCGCTCGAGGCAGGAGGCGGGCCAGCTCTCCGGCGGTCAGCAGCAGATGCTCGCGATCAGCCGCGCGCTGCTGTCGCGCCCGAAGGTGATGCTCATGGACGAGCCGAGCCTGGGCCTGTCGCCGCTGCTGACGCAGGAGATCTTCCGCATCATCACGCGCATCAACCGGGAGCAGGGGACGACGATCCTGCTCGTGGAGCAGAATGCGCACATGGCGCTGGACGTGGCGGAGCACGGCTACGTGCTCGAGGTCGGGCGCATCGTCATGGACGACACCTGCGCGAACCTGGCGAAGAAGGAAGACGTGCAGGAGTTCTATCTCGGCATGAAGGCGGGCGGCGTGCGAGGGGAGCGGCGATGGAAGAAGAAAAAGCACTGGCGGTGAGCCCCGCGGACGCGCGCGAGCCGGACACGGTGCCGAAGCTGTTCTGGCATGCGGTGCAGTCCCGCGGCGCGAAGACCTTCTGCCGGCAGAAGGCGTTCGGCATCTGGCAGCGCACGAGCTACGCGGAGCTCGGGCGTCTGGCGCGCGAGATCGGCATGGGGCTCGTTGCGCTCGGTTTCGAGCCGGGCCAGGTGGTCTCGATCCTGTCCAACACCGACCGGGACTGGGTCTCCGCGGACCTCGGCGCGCTCGGCGCCGCGGGCGTGGTGAACGGCATCTACCCGACCGACGCCGCGGCGCAGGTCGAGTACCTGCTGGCCGATTCGGATTCGCGCTTCGTGTTCGTGGAGGACGAGGAGCAGCTCGACAAGATCCTCGAGGTGCGCGACCGGCTGCCGGCGCTGCGCCAGGCGATCGTCTTCGACATGAAAGGCCTGCACGAGTTGAACGACCCTCGCGTCATGAGCCTCGAGGCGCTGCGCCGGCGCGGCGCCGCGCACGACGCGGCGCACCCGGGGGAGTGGGAGCGGCGCATCGGGCTGCGCGAGCCCGGCGACCTCGCGATCCTCGTCTACACCTCGGGCACCACCGGCAGGCCGAAGGGCGCGATGCTCTCGCACGCCAACATTCTCGCCACGGTGCGCTGCTATCAGGCCTCCTTTCCGCAGATGGAGACCGACGAGCGGATGGCGTTTCTGCCGCTCTGTCACATCGCCGAGCGCACCGGCGGGGAGTATCACGCGATCTACACGGGCTCCGTGCTGAACTTCGTCGAGAACCCCGACACGGTGCCGGAGAACGTCCGCGAGATCGCGCCGACGGTGTTCACGGCGGTGCCCCGCGTCTGGGAGAAGTTCTACTCCGGCGTGCTCATCGGCCTGAAGCAGGCGAGCGGTCTGCAGCAAGGGGCCTACCGGGCCGCGATCGGCGTCGGCATGAAGCGGGCCCGTCTGCGCGAGGAAAACCGGCCGGTGCCCCTGTGGCTGCAGCTGGCGTTCCGGCTGGCGCGGGTGCTCGTCCTCGACAACGTGCGCAGGGCGATCGGCGTGCACCGGGCGCGCCTGCTCATCACGGGCGCGGCGCCGATCGCGCCCGACCTCGTGCGCTGGTACATGGCGCTCGGGCTCGACATGGTCGAGGTGTGGGGTCAGACCGAATCCTGCGGCGCGGTGACGGGCAACCCGCGCGAGCGCGTGAAACCGGGCTCGATCGGGCCCCAGCTCGCGCCGTCGGAAGTCCGCGTGTCGCCCGAGGGCGAGCTGCTGGTGCGCGGCCCGCAGGTGTTCATGGGATACCTCAATCAGCCGGAGAAGACCGCCGAGACGCTGAAGGACGGCTGGCTGCACACGGGCGACGTCGGCCGGCTGGACGCCGACGGCTACTTCTACATCACCGACCGCATGAAGGACATCATCATCACGGCGGGCGGCAAGAACATCACGCCCTCGGAATTCGAGAACCAGCTCAAGTTCTCGCCCTACATCACCGACGCCGTGGTGATCGGCGACCAGCGCCCCTATCTCGTCGCGCTGGTCATGATCGACCACGAGAACGTCGAGAAATACGCCCAGGACCACGCCGTCCCGTTCTCCAACTACACGAGCCTGTGCCGGCGTCCCGAGATCGTCGAGCTGATCCAGGGCGAGATCGACCGCGTGAACAAGGGCTTCGCGAGGGTCGAGCAGGTGAAGAAGTTCCGCCTCATCGAGCAGAAGCTCACCGCGGAGGACGAGGAGCTCACGCCCACCATGAAGCTCAAGCGCAAGCTCGTCAACGACAAGTACCGCGACCTCATCGAGTCCATGTATCTGCGCGAGGCCGCGTAGTAAACTTCGCCCACCCATGTCCCGGAAAGGCACTTCGATGAAAATCCTAGCCGCGGCCGTCGCCGCATTCGCCGCCGCCTCGCTTGCCCAGGCGCAGGGCGTGTCCAAGAACGAGATCGTCATCGGCTCGATGCAGGACCTGTCGGGGCCGCTCGTCGGCTTCTCCAAGCAGCTCAAGAACGGCATGGAGATGCACGTCGAGGAGATCAATGCGCAGGGCGGCATCAACGGCCGCAAGCTGAAGCTGGTGGTCGAGGACCACGGCTACGACCCGAAGAAGGCCGTGCTGGCGACGCAGAAGCTGGTGCAGAAGGACAAGATCTTCGCCATGATCGGCACGATCGGCACGCCGACGGCGCTGCCGTCGATGCCGATTCTGTTCGAGAAGAACATTCCGCACCTGTTTCCCCTCACGGCGGCGCGCGAGATGTACGAGCCGCTGCATCGCCTCAAGTACTCGTTCGCGGCGACCTACTTCGACCAGATGCGCGCCGGCGTGAAGTACATGGTCAAGCAGAAGGGGCACAAGAAGGTTTGCAGCCTGTACCAGGACGACGATTTCGGTCTCGAGGTGGTCCGCGGCGCGGAAGCCGGGCTGAAGGAGCTCAACCTGGCGATCACCGAGAAGACCACGTACAAGCGCGGCGCGACGGACTTCTCCTCGCAGGTGGCGAAGATGAAGGACTCGGGCTGCGACCTGGTGGTGCTCGGCACGATCATCCGGGAAACGCTCGGCGCCATCGGGACCGCCCGCAAGCTCGGCTGGGGCGTCGAGTTCCTGGGATCGTCGGCCGCCTACACCGAGCTGATCCACAAGCTCGGCGGACCGGCGATGAACGGCTTCTACGCCACCAACACGGTCAACGTCCCGTACCTGGACGACGCCTCCAAGAACGTGCGTGAGTGGGCGGCGAAATACAAGGCGAAGTACAACGAGGATCCGGGCGTGTTCTCGGCCTACGGCTACAGCGTGGTCGACCTGTTCGCGCAGATCGCCGCCAAGGCCGGCCCCAACCTGACCGTCGACAGCTTCATCAAGGCGCTCGACCAGTTCTCCGGAACCCGGGACATGTTCGGCAGCGATGCCATGACGTTCACCAAGACGAAGCATCTCGGCTCGAACCGGGCGCGGCTGTCGCAGATCGTGAACGGCAAGTGGACGCCGGTGACGGACTACATCACCGAATAGCCGCCGAGCCGGCGGCAGTTCCGCAGACGGCGCCCTCGCGGCGCCGTTTTCTTTCAGCCCACCACGTAGGCCGCGCTCGCCGTGGCGATCAGCTCGCCCGCGTCGTTGGTGAGCTCCATGTGCGCCACCGCGATGCGGTTGCCGAGGCGCACCACGCGGCCAGTGCCGTCGAACCACTGCCCGCGCCCGGGTCGCAGGAAGTCCACCCGCAGGTCGATGGTGCCGATGTTGGGAAAGCGGATCTCGTCCTTCGGGTCCTGCTGCGCGAGGAGCGCGAGGTGGATCGAGAAGCCCGCGACGACGTCGAGCACCGCGGAGATCACGCCGCCGTGCAGGATGCCGCGCGTCGGGTTGCCGATGAGATCGTCGCGCATCGCGAAGCGGGCGCGCGGCGCCTGGGGATCGGTGGAGACGATCTTCAGCCCCAGCACCTTGTTGAAGGGCACCTTCTCCTCGAAGATCGTCCGCAGCAGCCGGTCCACCTTCTTCTGTCTGGCGTCCATGCCGGTCACCCCGCGCTCACCAATCCAGCTGCCGCGCCGCGAGATCCTTCATGATCTCCGTGCTGCCGCCGCCAATCTGCATCACCTTCGCCTCGCGATAGACGCGCTCGGCCCGGCCGCCGCGGATGAACCCGGCGCCCCCCAGCGTCTGCACGGCGGCGTCGGCGCAGAACTGCATCGTGTCGGTGGCGAAGTTCTTCGTCATGGCGAGCTGCGCGATCCAGCGCGGCTCGCGCGGCGCCTGCTGCAGCTTCCAGGCGGTGTCGTAGAGCAGCGCCCGCGCGGCGTGCAGCCGGGTCTGCATGTCGATCAGCTTGTGGCGGATCGCCTGGTGCTCGATCAGGCGCTGCCCGAAGGTCTTGCGCTCGCGGGCCCAGGCGAGCGCGTCCTCCAGACAGGCCTGCGCGAAGCCGACCGCGCTCGCCGACATGCCAAGGCGCTCGGCGTTGAAGTTGCGCATGATGTAACCGAAGCCGCGGTTCTCCTCGCCGATCAGGTTTGCGGCCGGAACGCGCACNNGGCCCCCGGTCCGCCCGTGCGCACGGCCACGGTGAAGTAATCCGCGCGCATGCCGGAGGTGATGAACGTCTTTTCCCCGCTGACGACGAAGTCGGCGCCGTCGCGCCTGGCGCTCGTGCGCAGGCTCGCGACGTCCGACCCGCCCCCGGGCTCGGTGATCGCCAGCGCGCTGATCTTCTCGCCGGCGAGGATTTCGGGCAGCACGCGGCGCTTCAGTTCCTCGCTGCCCGCGGCGGCGATCGGCGGCGCGCCGATGGTGTGCGAAAACAGGCTCGCCGAAAGCCCGCCCACGCCGGCGAGCGCGAACTCCTCCGCGCCGACGATGCGGAAGAAGTCGTCCGCCGGCGTGCCGCCGTATTCCTCGGGGAAACCGACGCCGAGGATGCCGGCGGCCGCGGCCTTGCGATACAGCGCACGTGGGAACTCGCCCGCCTCGTCCCAGGCCGCGGCGTGGGGTGCAATCTCCCGCGCCACAAAACGCCGCACGGTCTCGCGATAGCGCTCGTGCTCCTCGGTAAATCCGGGATGCAGGCTCATGCGCTCTCGAATTCGAGCAGGAGCTGGCCGGGTGAGACCTGCGCGCCGGGCGCGGCATGGACCGCTTTCACGCGCACGGCGGCGGGCAGGGACAGCGCGTGCTCCATCTTCATCGCCTCGAGCACGACGAGTGCGCGGCCGGCCGCGACGGCGTCGCCCGCATGAACGTTGACCGCCGCCACGCGGCCGTTCATCGGCGCCACCAGCCTGCCGTCGCTCAGGTCGGTACCCCGACGCTCGCGCGGCGCGTGCGAGAGATCCTGGAACGCAAAACTCGCGCCGCGGCGCGCGAGGTGCACGACGCCATCCGCNNGCGCAGCGCCGCGCCGGCATGGTAGACCCCCTGCTCGAAGCGCAGCGCGATGCTCCGGTCGTCCAGCCGCACGTGCATGCTGCGGGCGGGCGCGTTGCTCCAGCTGGTCCACGAGGCGAACCCCGCGCGCTCGGCGAGCAGCGCCGCGGCGATGGCATAGTCGGAATCGTCGGGCGCGGGCAGCGCAAACGCGCGCTGCGCAAGGAACTCGGTCGTCGCCTCGCCGCGCGCATAGGCTTCGTCGCGCAGGACCGCGGCGAGGAACCCCTTGTTCGTCGGCAGGCCGAGCGCCACGGTGGCGTCCAGCGCGCCGGCCAGCTTGCGCCGGGCCTCGTCGCGTGTCGCGCCGTGCGCGACGACCTTGGCGATCATCGAGTCATAGTAGGGCGAGATCTCGGTGCCCGAATCGAGCGCATGCTCGACACGGGCGGATCCCGCCGGCGCCCAGAGCCGCACCGTGCCGGCCTGCGGCAGGAAATTCCGCGTCGTGTCCTCGGCGCACAGGCGCGCCTCGATGGCGTGGCCCTTGAAGGCGACTTCTTCCTGCGCGAGCGGCAGGAGTTCGCCCGCGGCGATGCGCAGCTGCCACTCNNACCTGCAGGCGCGTGTTCATCTCCATGAACCAGAACCGGTGATCGGCGCCGAGCAGGAATTCGACCGTGCCGGCGCCGACGTAGCCCACGGCGCCCGCGGCGACGATGGCGGCATGGCCCATCTTCGCGCGCAGCGCGGCATCCACGGCGGGCGAGGGCGACTCCTCGAGCAGTTTCTGGTGCCGCCGCTGGACCGAGCAGTCGCGCTCGCCGAGATGGATGCAGTGGCTGCGCGCGTCGGCGAAGATCTGCACTTCCACGTGACGCGCGCCCTGCAGGGCGGGCTCGAGGATCAGGCGGTCGTCGCCGAAGGCGTGCTGCGCCTCGGACTTCGCCTGCGCGAGCGCAGCCTCGAGCTCGGCCGCGTCGCGCACCAGCCGCATGCCGCGCCCGCCGCCGCCGGCGGCCGCCTTGATCATCAGCGGATACTCGAGCCGGTCGGTTGGGCTCCAGGTGGGCAGCACCGGCACGCCGGCCGCGCGCATCGTCTGCTTGGCGGCCGCCTTGTCGCCCATCGCGCGGATGGCAGCGGGCGGCGGCCCGATCCAGACCAGCCCNNGCGATCAGCGCGTCGCTGTGGAGATACGAGTCGCGCGGCGCGGCGCCGCCGATGCAGATCGCGGCGTCCATCTCGCGCGCGTGGCGCGCGTCGCGGTCGGCCTCGGAATACACCGCGATCGTGCGAAACCCCATGCGCCGCGCCGTGCGGTGGATGCGGAGCGCGATCTCGCCCCGGTTCGCCACGAGAACGGAACGGAATTTCACTTGCGGCCCGGGAGAATCCCCATGGTCTTGCAGATGATGCCGAGCATCGTCTCGTCGGAGCCGCCGCCGATCGAGCCCAGGCGCCCGTCGCGGTAGGCGCGCGAGACCGGGTTGTCCCAGGTGAAGCCCATGCCGCCCCAGTACTGCAGCAGCGCATCCGAGACCTCGCGCCGCAGGCGCCCGGCCTTGAGCTTCGCCATCGAGGCGAGCTCGGTCACGTCCTGGCCGCTCACGTAGAGCTCGCACGCCCGGTAGGTGAGGGCGCGCAGCGCCTCCACTTCCGTCTTCAGCTCGGCGATGCGGTAATGGACGTACTGGAAGTCGAGCACCGCCTGGCCGAAGATCTGCCGGTCGCGCGTGTACTCGATCGTCTCCTCGATGTTGCGCGACAGTCCCTGCACCGTGCTCGCCGCCGCCCACAGGCGCTCTTCCTGGAACTGCATCATCTGGTAGGTGAAGCCGAGGCCCTCCTCGCCGATCCGGTAGCGCTGCGGCACGCGCACGTCGTCGAAGTGAATGAGCCCCGTGTCCGAGGACATCATGCCGATCTTGCGGATTTTCTTCGCCTTCACCACGCCCGGGGTCGCCATCGGCACGCAGATCAGCGTCTTGTTCTTGTGCGCCGCGCCTTCCGAGGTG
This sequence comes from Betaproteobacteria bacterium UBA6904, assembly GCA_002451175.1. Lineage (GTDB taxonomy): Bacteria > Pseudomonadota > Gammaproteobacteria > Burkholderiales > SG8-39 > 2-02-FULL-66-14. Next base: position 993 of record DKBI01000235.1, on the reverse strand, counting down.
TTGGCGAGCAGGCACATCCAGTCCGCCTGCAGGCTGTTGGTGATCCACATCTTCGCGCCGTTGATCACGTAGTCGCCGCCGTCTTTGCGCGCCGTCGTGCGGATCTGTGCGACGTCGGATCCCGCGCCGGGCTCCGAGACGCCGATGCACGCCACGAAGTCCCCGGCGATCGAGGGCGCGAGGAACTCCCTGCGCAGCTCGTCCGAGCCGAANNCGCGCGAGCGCCGGCGTCGCCATGTCGGTCTGCACGCCGATCGCCATCGGCACGCCGCCGCAGCGGATGTGGCCGAGCGTCTCCGCCATCACCATGCCGTAGCTGTAGTCGAGCCCGGCGCCGCCGTAGGCCTCGGGCTTGGTGAGACCGAGCAAGCCGAGGTTGCCCAGTTTCTTGAACACCTCGTGCGCCGGAAACTGCTCGGCCGCCTCCCACTCCTCGACGTGCGGGTTGATCTCGTTGTCGATGAGGCGCTTGAGATTGCGCCGGATTTCCTCGTGTTCCTGGGTGAATTGCATGCGCGCTCCCGAATTGGGGTCAGACCCCATTCATTTCGGTCGAAGACCGTGGCTCACGGGGTTGGGGTTCATGCGCCCCCGGCATTAAGGCGGATTCGTCTGAGGCAGGATTCACGGCCTCGCCACCCCGAACTGCACCGGCCGCGATGCGCGCCCATCGCCGTCCTTGCAGACGGCCAACGCCATTCCCAGCACGTTGCGCGTGTCGCGCGGATCGATGATGCCGTCGTCGAGCAGCCGCGCGCTCGTCACGAAGGCGCTTTGCTGGCGTTCGAAGTTCTCGATGATGCGGCCCTTTAGCGTCTCGATCTGCGCCGCGTCGACGTCCTGGCCCTTGCGCTTCATGCCGGCCTCCATGACGATCGCCATCGTCAGCGCGGCCTGCTCCGCGCCCATCACGCCGGTCTGCGCATTCGGCCAGGAGAAGAGGAACCGCGGGTTGTACGCGCGGCCGCACATCCCGTAGTTGCCGGCGCCGAA
>DKBI01000340.1 GCA_002451175.1 Betaproteobacteria bacterium UBA6904 | reverse complement strand
AACAGGTCATGCAGATCGCGCAGGCCATCGCCGGCTTCACGCTGGGCGGCGCGGACGTGCTGCGCCGGGCGATGGGCAAGAAGCTCCCCGAGGAAATGGCGAAGCAGCGCGACCGCTTCGTCGCCGGGGCGGAGCAGGGCGGGCTCGCGCGCGGCAAGGCGATCCAGCTGTTCGACCTGGTCGAGAAGTTCGCGGGTTACGGATTCAACCGCTCGCACGCCGCCGCCTATGCGCTGCTCGCGTATCACACGGCGTACATGAAGCGGCATTACCTGGCGGCGTTCATGGCGGCCAACCTGTCCGCGGTGATGGACGACACCGACAAGGTGCGGGCGCTCTACGACGATGCCGTCGCCAACGGGCTGAAGATCCTGCCGCCGGACATCAACGTCTCGGGCNNAGCCCGGACACGGTGCACTACGGGCTGGGAGCGATCCGGGGCACGGGCGAGTCGGCGATCCAGGCCATCATCGAGGCGCGCAAGGCGGGCCCGTTCACGGGCCTGTTCGAATTCTGCCGTCGCGTGGATCGGCGCGCGCTGAATCGCCGCGCGGTCGAGGCCCTGGTGCGCGCCGGCGCGTTCGACGCGCTGGAGCCGGAGCGCGCGCGCCTGCTGGCGACGGTTGGGCGCGCGATCGAGGCGGCCGATCAGGCCGAGCGCCGCAAGGCGCAGACGAGCCTGTTCGGCGAGGCCGAGGGCGGCGCGCACGAGGTCCTGCTCGACGCGGGCCCCTGGGACCTGCGCCAGCGCCTGATCGAGGAGAAGGCGGCGCTCGGCTTTACTATCTCCGGGCACCTCTTCTCGGTGTACGAGCCGGAGCTCGCGGGGCTGCCGCGCCAGCCGCTCGCGCAACTCGCGCCCAGCGATCACCCGGGACTGATCGCCGGCATCGTCGTCGAGGCGCGCCCGCAGATGTCGCGCCGCGGGCGCATGATGATCGTGCGGCTCGAAGACCGGTCCGCGCAGGTCGAGATCTCGGTGTACAACGAGCTGCTCGAGGCGCAGCGCGAGCGCCTGAAGATCGACGCCCTGCTGCTCGTGCGCGGGCGCGTGCAGCGTGATCAGATGAGCGGCGGCGTGCGTGTCGTTGCCGACGAGCTGCTCGATCTCGCCACGCTGCGCGCGCGCTACGCGGCCCGGCTGCGCATCGCCATGAACGGGCAGGCCGACGCGCGCCGCCTGCGCGAGATGCTGGAGCCGTACCGGACGACCGAGGCCCCGGCGTGCGCGGTGATGGTGCATTACGAGAATGGCAACGCCAGCTGCGACGTGGCGCTGGGAACCGCGTGGCGCGTGCGGCCCGACGAGCGGCTGATCAGCGATCTGCGGGCGTGGCTTGCGCCGGAGAATGTCCAGGTCGTGTACGGCCAGGCAGCCCAGCCCGTGGCGGCCGCGGCCTAGCGCAGCGACTCCGTCACACGCCGATACCAGTCGTTCTGCAGGTGCCCGCCAGGGTCGTAACGCCGTTTTTCGGCGATGAAGCCGCGAAGCGCCGGCAGGCAGGCTTCGAGCTGCGCGCGGGATGCCACCGCAGCCGCGCTCGCAGGGAATGTCCCGCCTTGCGCGATCGCCGCCTCGAGCAGCGAGCGCTGGAATGCTGCGGCTTGCGCGCGGCCGCTGCGCCCCGGAGGGTCGGCGAGGTGCAGCGCGACGCGGGCCCAGCGGCGATCGCCCCAACCGAGCACCGCTTCCGCATGAGGCTGGAGCCGGCGGACCACGACACGGTGCAGCGCGACCCGTTGACCGGTTGCCAAAGCGCGCGCGGCGCGAATGAATTCCTCGGCGTGCTGCGGCGGCACCAGCACGTCGATGGCGGCAGAGCCGGCGTCCTCCCATCCGGCTGCGTCGAGCGCGAGCACGCAGGGGGCCTGTGCCTGGGCGGCGGCGCGTGACAGCGCATCGGCGCGCAGCGTGACGCTGTAGAGCATGCCGAAGACGCCCTGCCCGCCCACGACATGATGGAACAGCCGCGCGTCGCGACTGCGATCCACGCGACGCAATGCGCCGTCCACGGTGGCGAGCGCAACCGATTCGACGTAAGCGGCGAGCGGCCGCCCGTCGGGCGCCGGCACATCCCGATCGATGGCATCGCCGACGGTGTCGGGCAACGTATCCCGGGCCCACGGCAACAGCGGTGCACCCCTCGCGCCCAGCCGCGCGGCGAGGTCGCGCCACGTCGCCGCGCCCTGCACCTCGATGCGCCCGCCGTCCTCGTCCGCGTGCAGGACGCGGTTCAGGCCCGACGTGTCCAGCGCGACCGGCCGGCCGCGGGCCTCGCGCAGCGCGCGGCGCAGGTCGTCGGCGGAGCGCACCCGCAGGGGCGTGGCCGCGCGCGGCGGCTCGGTCAGCCGGTGGTGAAGTGTCTCGAGCATGCGGTTCTCCTCGGGTGGTGCACGCCGCGCAGTGTGCCCGGGGAGCGGCGGAAAGCAACACCGCGGGCTCGAGTATCACAAACTGATACCATGCGGCGCATGCCCGCCCGCAGCCGGATCGTCGAGGCGCTGAAGCAGGCGTTGCGCGCGCGCGGGCTCACCTATGCGCAGCTGGCGCGCCGGCTCGGGGTGTCCGAGCCGACCGTGAAGCGCATGTTTTCGCGCGGCAGCTTCACGCTGGCGCGCATCGAGGCAATCCTGCGCGTGCTCGAGCTGGAGCTGCACGATCTCGCCCGCCTGAGCCGCGGCGGCGACGCGGGCTCGGCGACCCTGACGCTGGACCAGGAGACCGCGCTGGCGCGCGACGAGCGCCTGCTGTCGGTGTTCTGGCTCCTGCTCAACGACTGGCGGTTCGAGGAAATCCTCGAGACCTTCGCCGTGTCGCGCGCCCAGCTGACGCTGGCCTTCGCGCGGCTGGCCCGCGTCCGGCTCATCGAGTGGGGTCCGCGCGAGCGGGCGCGGCTGGCCGTGCCCCGCGATTTCCAATGGCGCCCCGGCGGGCCGGTGAAGAAGGCCTACGGTGCGCGCGTCATGCAGGAATTCCTGCACGGCCGCTTCGACGGTCCAGGCGAGCTGCTGCGCTTCGAGGCGCGTGACCTGTCCGCGGATTCGATCGCGGTGCTGCGGCGGCGCCTCGAAAAAGTGCTCGCCGCGTTCAACGAAGTGGCCGAAGTGGACGCCAGCCTGCCGGCGCGCCGGCGACAGTCGGTCGGCCTGCTCGTCGCCTGCCGGCCGTGGCAGTTTTCCGTGATGATCGCCCTGAAGAAGCGCAGGGCCCAGCCCGCTCAGGCGGACGGGAGCCGCTCGAAGCCGGCATAGGCGCGGTCGTGCTCGCCAGGCACCGCGTCGCATACGACGCCCGACACGCGCGCCGCGGGCGGTCCGTGCTGGATCCACGCGGTGAGCACCGCGATCGCGGCGCGCGGCCCCTGCACGACGGCTTCCACGCTGCCGTCCCGGCGGTTGCGGACCCAGCCGCGCACGCCGAGTCGCAAGGCTTCCGCGCGCATCGCCTCGCGGAAGCCGACGCCCTGCACGCCCCCGGTCACGCGCACCTGCAAGGTCACCTCAGCGGCCGGTCGGCGCATGGCGTTCCGGGGACCGGGTGCATTTGAATGGAGGCATAAACAGAATCGAATCCTTTCGCCGATCGATTTCCGCGAACATGATTGTCTGCGCCCGCGGGAGCGGACGCAAAGACCAACGAGGAGGGGACCATGAAATTCTCGACCGCCGCGTGCTGCGCGGCGACGGTGGGCATTTTGCTCGCCGGATGCGCGCACGCACCGCAGGAATCGAAGGCCAATCCGCCGCCGGCGGCCGCGAAACCGGCTGCGGGCTATGCAGTCATACCGCCCAACAAGGACAGCGACCTCAAGCTCTACTATGCGGACGGCCGCATCCTCAACGGGGCGAACGCGCTCGGCCGGATGCAGCAGGACGCGGAGCTGATCCTTTGGCTGGCAGGGAACCAGTTCTTCGCGATGGACGACGTGGTGCGCGCGTTCCAGGCGCAGCACCGCGGAATCGACGTGGGCCTCATCACGCTGCCGCCCGGACTGCTGCTGGGCGCCATCGAGAAGGGCGGCTGGACGTATGCCGGCAAGGACTTTCCCGGTCGCCCGGACGTCTACGCATCGGTGAACCTCGGTCATCTGAAGAAGCTCAAGCAGCTGGGCTTGATGCGTGACTATGCAACGTACATGCATAACGAGATGGTGCTCATGGTGGCCAAGGGCAACCCGAAGGGCATCCGCGGCATCCAGGACGTCAAGCGCTCCGACGTGCGCACGTCGATGCCGAACCCGGTGAACGAGGGCATCATGCAGTTCTACGGGCGCAAGGTGCTCGAGCGGCACGGTCTCTGGGCGCACGTGTCGGGCGGCAAGGAATGCTTTTCCTGCCAGACGACGGCGAACAACTGGTTCACCGCGGTTCATCATCGCGAAACGCCCGACCGGATCCTCGCCGGCACCTCGGACACGGGGATCGTGTGGGTGACGGAGGGCATCGAGGCGCAACGCGAAGGCAAGGCCGTCGACATGGTGAAGTTGCCGCCGCAGGACAGTTTGCGGGACGAGGTGGCCTATGCCATCGGCGCGCTCACCGGCGGACGGCGCGAGGCTGCTGCCGCCCGTTACCTCGCGTTCCTCGCCACGCCACAGGCGCAGGCGGCCTATGCCAAGTACGGGTTCGTCAATGCGATGGAACAGGAACTGAAGCTCAAGCCGATCCCGTAACGGCCGATACCATCACCCGGGAGGACGCGGTCGCGCGCTTGCCGCCGCGCGCGGGCGGCGCCTGCGTCCGGCCCTAGTGCGCGCTCACCGCGGTCAGGATGCCCTGCAGGATCGCGGTCGGCGTCGGCGGGCATCCCGGTACCGCCACGTCGACCGGGATCACGTTGCCGACCCGGCCGCAGCTCGCGTAGCTTTCGCCGAAGATTCCGCCGTCGCAACCGCAATCGCCCAGCGCAACCACCAGCTTCGGCTCGGGCGTCGCGTCGTAGGTCCTGCGCAGCGCGACTTCCATGTTGCGCGACACCGGGCCCGTCACGAGCAGCAGNNGGGCTGTTGGTGGCATGGATCTCCAGCTCGCACCCGTTGCACGAGCCCGCGTCGACGTGCCGGATGGCGAGCGCGCGGCCGAAGTGCTGCAGCACGGTTTCCGACAGCCGCTGCGCAACCAGGCGCAGCGCAGCGTCGGGTTGGGGCGCCGGCTGGGTGACGATGCCGACGCGTGCGATTTGTCTGAGCAACTGGTACATGGCTAGAGGTCGTGGCCGCTGTAACTCAGGTTGAAGGACTTGTTGATCAGCGGGAAGTCCGGAACGATGTTGCCGGATACCGCGCGCTCGAGCAGCGGCCAGTTCTGCCACGACGGATCGTGCGGGTGCACGCGGTGCACGCGATCCCCGCCCGCCGTCTCCAGCGCGACGAAGACATCGCCCCGCCAGCCTTCGATCCAGCCGATTCCGCATCGCCCTGCCGGCGCGGCCGGCAACGGCACCCGGATCTCGCCCGGCGCCAGGCGCGCCACGAGCGCCCGGACGAGACGCGTCGATTCCGCGATCTCGTCGAAGCGCACCGCTGCGCGCGCGGCGACGTCGCCGCGCGCATGCGTCGCCATGCGCACGT
>DKBI01000151.1 GCA_002451175.1 Betaproteobacteria bacterium UBA6904 | reverse complement strand
CGCAACCGCGCGCTCGGCATCGTCGCCGCGCTGAATCCCTTTGACCACCAGTTTCTTCGGCCAGCGCTCGCGCAGCCGCGTGAGCTTCGCATCGTCGAACCCCGCGTCGAGGTCGCGGCCGATGATCGCGGCGATGCCCCCCGGCGGCGCATTGGCCTGCAGCTCGAGCAGGCTGGCGAATTTCGGCAGGCCGTGGCGCGCCATCTGCAGGAGCCAGCCCGGCCGGGACAGCAAGTCCGGAACGTTCATCCGGTTCATGCGGAACGGAATCTGCAGCCCGTTCCTCGGATCGCGCTCGCGCTTGCCGGCCACCGCCAGATCCACCGTGACGAACAGCGCCTCGTACCCTGCAGCCAGCGCGCGCGCGAGCAGACGGTCGAGAAGCGCCTGGTCGCGAAACACGTACAGCTGGAACCAGAGGCGCCCGCCGAGCTTTTCGCCGACTTCGCGCGCCACCTCCTCGATCGAGCAACTGGCGGGCGTGGCCAGGGTGTACGGAATCCCCCGCTTTGCCGCCGCGCGCGCAATCTCGAGCTCGGCTTTCGGCCAGCCGACGCCCGACATGCCGGTCGGTGAAACCGCGAGCGGCAGCGGCGCCGGTGCGCCGAGCAGCTCGGCGCGCAGGTCGAGGTTTGCCACATCCTGCAGGACGCGGGGCCGGAACCGCAGCCGCTCGAACGCTTCTCGATTCGCCCGCAGGGTCAGTTCGTCCTCGGCGCCGCCGTCGATGAAATCGAACATCGCTCGCGGCAGCCGGCGCTGCGCCATGCGGCGCAGATCCTCGATCGAATGCGCTTGCGACACGTCCATGGAAGCGCAGTATAGCGAGCGCGAAACGCGGTTGGCCGGGGCGGCTGCACTCGCGGATAATGGCGGCTTTCCCGACACGAGGAAGCGTTCCATGCTGCGACTGGTTGCCCTGTTTCTTGCGCTGTGCGCGGCGCTGCCTGCGCTGGCGCAGAATTTTCCCGTCAAGCCGATCCGCCTGATCTGCCCGTTCCCGCCGGCCGGCGCGGTGGACATCGCTTCGCGCGCCATTGCGCACGAGATGACCCGGCTGATCGGCCAGCCCGTCACGGTCGAGAACCGCCCCGGCGCCGGGGGCAACGTGGGCGGCGAGGCGGCAGCGCGCTCCGCGCCGGACGGCTACACCCTGTTCATGACGACGAGCGGCATCCAGGCCATCAATCCGGCGCTCTACGCGAAGATGAACTATGACCCCAACCGCGAGCTGACGCCGGTGGCGCCGCTGGTGTCCCTCAGCAACGTGCTCGTCCTGCACCCCAGCGTGAAGGCCAATTCCGTGAAGGACGTCATCGCCCTCGCCAAGGCGCAACCGGGGCGGCTGACCTACGCGTCGAGCGGCAACGGCACGAGCATCCACATGTCGGGCGCGATGTTCACGCAGCTCACCGCGACGGACATCCTGCACATCCCCTACAAGGGCAGCGCGCCCGCGGTCACCGACCTGCTCGCCGGGCAGGTCAACATGATGTTCGACAACATCCCCTCCGCCCTCCCCCACATCAAGTCCGGAAAGCTGCACGCCCTGGCGACGACCGGCGTGAAGCGCGACCCCGCCCTGCCCGATCTGCCGACCATCGCGGAAGCGGGCGTCGCAGGCTACGAATCCGGCGTCTGGTTCGGGCTCGCTGCGCCCGCCGGCACGCCGCGCGAGATCATCGCGCGGTTGAACGCCGAGGCCGTCAAGGGCGCGAAGGCGCCGGAATTCGTCAAGCGCATGACCGACCTCGGCTACAACATCATCGCCGGAAGCCCGGAACAGATGACCGACCTGATCAAGGCCGAGATCGCGCGCTGGACGCCGATCGTCAGAGCCTCCGGTGCGAAGGTGGACTGACGTGAATCCGCCGACCGCCGTGAAACGCATCGAGGGCGTCCTGGCGCCCGTCGTCACGCCTTTTCGCAAGGACCTGTCTCCCGACCCGGATCGCTTCGCCGCGCACTGCCGGTGGCTGATGCGCAGCGGCTGCGCGGGTCTCGCCGTCTTCGGCACCAACAGCGAGGCGAATTCGATGTCCGTCGAGGAAAAGCTCGGGCTCCTCGACGCGCTCGTCAAGGGCGGCGTGCCCGCCGCCGCCCTCATGCCCGGCACCGGGCACTGCGCGCTGACCGACTCCGTGCGCATGACGCGCGAGGCGGTGCGCCTGGGTTGCGGGGGCGTGCTGATGCTGCCGCCGTTCTATTACAAGGGCGTATCCGACGAAGGGCTGTTCCGCAATTTCGCCGAGATCATCGAGCGGGTCGGCGACGACCGGCTGCGCCTGTACCTGTACCACATTCCGCCTGTGGCCAACGTGCCGATCACGCTCGGCCTGATCGAGCGCCTGCTCGACCGCTATCCGGGCATCGTGGCTGGCGTCAAGGATTCCTCGGGGGAATGGTCGAACACGCGGGCGATGCTCGATCGCTTCAAGGATCGCGGCTTCGACGTGTTCGCCGGCAGCGAGGTGTTCCTGCTCGACAACCTGCGCCATGGCGGCAAGGGCTGCATCACGGCGACCGGCAACGTCAACCCGGGGGCGATCGACGCCGTCTTCCGGAGCTGGCAGACGGCGGATGCCGATCGACTGCAGGCCGGCATCACGGCGACGCGCAAGATCGTGCAGAAAGTCCCGATGATTCCCGCGCTCAAGGCGATCGTCGCGCACTTCGGCAGCGATCCGCAGTGGCGCACGGTGCGGCCGCCGCTCACCGAGCTCGAGCCCGGGCAGGAACAGGGCCTCATCGCGGAACTCAACGCGGCGGGCTTCGCCATGCCGGGGCTGTAGGCGCAGGCACGGCGAGCGCGTGGGCCGCGCGCTTTTCGAGAAGGTCTGGGATGCGCACGTCGTCGCCGACCTGGGCGACGGCCTGTGCCTCCTGCACGTGGATCGGCACCTGCAGCACGATCTCGGCGGCGGCCAGGCACATCGCGACTTGCGCGAACGCGGCCTGGGCGTGCGCAACCCGGACTTGACGTTCGCCACCGCGGATCACGTGCTCGGAACCGAGCCTCGTCATCGCGGAACGCGAGACTGGGCCATCGCGCTCGTCGATTCCCTGCGGACGGAAACGGCGCGCGCGAAGGTCCGGCTTTTCGACGTCGATTCGGACGACCAGGGAATCGTCCACGTCATCGCGCCCGAACTCGGGCTGACGCTGCCGGGATCGCTCGTCGTGTGCGGCGACAGCCATACCTGCACCAACGGCGCGCTGGGCGCGATCGGCTTCGGCATCGGCGCGAGCGAGGCCGTGCACGTGCTCGCAACCCAGACGATCGTTCAACAGAAACCGAAGACGCTGCGCGCCACGTTCGACGGCGACCTCGCGCCGGGTGTGTTCGCCAAGGACCTGATCCTCGCGCTCATCGCCCGGATCGGCACCGCAGCGGGCAGCGGATATGCCGCGGAATACGCCGGCCCGGCCGTGCGGGCGCTCGACATGGAAGCGCGCATGACGCTGTGCAACCTGTCCGTGGAGCTCGGTGCGAAGATCGGCATGGTCGCCCCGGACGAGACCACCTATGCGTGGTTGCGCGGCCGCCCCTTTGCCCCTCAGGGTGAGTTGCTCCAGAGCGCGTTGGCGCATTGGCGCGCCCTGCCTTCGGACGCCGATGCCCGTTTCGACCGCGAGGTGAGGCTCGACTGTGGCCGGCTCGCGCCGCAGATCACCTGGGGCACGAGCCCCGAGGACGCGATCGGCGTGGACGAGCGCGTGCCGCAGCCGGCCAGCGACGCGAAGCGCGANNAACTCGCGGCTGCCCGATCTGCGCGCAGCGGCCGCGGTGGCGCGCACCGGCCGCGTGGCGAAGCACGTCTCCGCCTGGGTCGTTCCGGGTTCGATGCGCGTGAAGCGCGCCGCGGAAGGCGAAGGCCTGCACGAGATCTTTCGCGCCGCCGGCTTCGAGTGGCGCGAGCCGGGATGCTCGCTTTGCGTCGGCGCCAACGGCGAACTCGTCGCACCCGGCGCGCGCTGCGTCTCCACCTCGAATCGCAATTTCGTCGGCCGCCAAGGCCCACGCGCGCGGACGCACCTCGCGAGTCCGGCCACCGCGGCAGCCTGCGCGCTGGCGGGCGAGATCGCCGACGTGCGGAGGCTGGCGCACTGACCATGGAACCCTTCGCCCGCCTCGAAGGCATCGCGGCCCCCCTGCCCCAGCCGAACGTCGACACCGACGTCATCATCCGCGTGGAGCGCTGCGCTCGCGTCGCGAGAGGCGATCTCGGCGCTTGGGCGTTCGAAGCGTGGCGCTTCCGGCCCGACGGCACGGAAGATGCGAACTTCGTGCTCAATCGCCAACCGTGGCGCGGCGCGACGATTCTCGTCTGCGGCGAGAACTTCGGCTGCGGCAGTTCGCGCGAGATGGCGGTCTGGGCGCTCGCCGGTTTCGGCGTGCGCTGCGTGATCGCGCCCTCGTTCGGCGAAATCTTCTACGGCAACTGCTTTCAGAACGGCGTGCTTCCCATCCGTCTTCCGATGGCCACGGTGACCCGGCTCCTGGCACAGGCCGCCGACCCGGCGACGGCGCGTTTCACCGTGGACCTCGAGCGCCAGACGATCAACGACCGGATTGCTTTCACGATCGAGCCCCTGCGCCGGCAGATGCTGCTGGCCGGCACCGATGCCATCGGGCTGACGCTCGGCCGCGAGGCGGAAATCGCGGCGTTCCAGGCCGCCGACCGCGCGCGGCGCCCGTGGATCTACGTCATCTGACGCGGTAGATTTCCTCGTCGAAGTCGCCGCGCCAGATGCGCAGCGTGGCGCGCTTGCGATCCTCGGGCACGCTGAGCAGCGCCTGCTCGCCGCCTTTCTTCCAGCGCGCCCTGAAGACCGGCTGCTCGCGGCGACCGACCGACTCCGTGCCCTCGCTCGCCGGCATGCCCCATTGCGACTTCAGCTGGCTCATGACGTGCTCGCGCCGCTCCACGTCGAAGCGGAGGTCGAACGCCTCGATGACGCCGCCCTTCAGGTATGCCGTTGCGCGCGCCGGCACGCCGGCGAAGACGATGCGCGCGTCGTCGCATCGCGTGTCGGCTGCCCGGCTCTTCCACTCGAGCGGTTTGCAGTACGCGCTCGGCATGACGCGCCGGGCGTCCGCCTCGCCCGCGCCGAGCGCCACGCCGTTGAGATCGAACGCCAGCGCCGCAGCCGGCGCCAGGCAGAGGGCCAGCCAGAGGGCGCGGATCATCGGCCGAGCGCCGGGTCGCCGCAGGCTCATAGCAGGAACGACAGGTCGGCGCCGGCGCGCAGGTCGCGGCGTCGCCGGCCCTGGCGGAAAAGCCGCGCGCCTGGACCGAGCAGCAGCCGCAGCTCGGGACCCTCGCGCCGCAGCAGGCTGCCTTCGCGCAGCCCGATCACCGGCACGCGCGGATGCAGCGCCAGGAATTCGGCGATGCGCTCGTCGCGCGTCTCGCCGCCATGCCGGCCTAGCGTGCGCTCGGTGTAGTGCGGATTGATCTGGAACGGGACCAGCGCCATCGCCGACTGCGACGCCGGCTCGGCGACCGGCATGTCGTTCGTCGTCCGGATGGTCGGGCAGGCCAGGTTGGAGCCCGCGCTCCAGCTCAGGTACGGCACGCCCGCACGCACCCGCTCGGCCACCGCCTCCAGCGCACCGCGCTGCTGCATCACCTGCAGCAGCCGGAACGTGTTGCCTCCGCCAACGACGAACCCGTCGGCCGCGCGAATCGCCCTGCCGAGCGGCACGCGGTGCGCGGAAACCGTCTCGTGCCCCAGCCGATGGAACGCCCGCCGGACGCGCGCCGCGTAGCCATCCAGCGAAAAGCGCACCGACGCGAACGGGAAGAAGAGCAGCCGCCGCGGCGCCGGGCCGAAGAACCGGCCGACCTCCGGCAAGGCATGCGCGAGGAAATCGCGCCCGGGATTGCGCGAATTCGACAGCAGCAGCAGGCGCATCAGGCCATCTCGATGCGCCCGGCGACGTTGTCCACGACCACCGGGTTTTCCACGTAAATGACCTCGGGCGCGTGGCCGTACTTCGCGGTGACCATTGCGCGCCATTGCGCGTTGTAGCAGGCCTCCGCGGCGGCGCGCGTCCGCCAGACGTAGATGCCGCCCGCACGGTCGCCGCTTTCCGTGACGAAGTAGTGCTTGCGCACCAGCCCCGGCAGGCCCAGGTATTTCGGCGCGGTCTGCTCGAACGCGGCAGTGGCCTGCGCGAGGTTCATCGGCTGCGGAAGCTTGAAATTGACGATCGCGACGATCATGAGTTCCTCCAGGGCGTTCGGGTAACGAGGTTACGCCGCCGATTTGCGGCCGGCGGAATCGGACTTTACCTCGTGGCTCGCCGGCCGGGCGCGCAGCCTGGTGTCCGTCAGCTCGGCGCGATCGCGTTGCGCGACGCGGAAGGCCTGGTCGCGGCCGGTGAGGTACTGCCGCGGCCAGTGCTGCGGCAGATGCTGGTACCACGCCGCGGCCTGCAGCGTGAAGTACGGATTGGCGAGATGCGGTCGCGCCAGTGCAACCAGGTCCGCGCGACCCGCGGCAATCAGCGTGTTCGCCTGGTCGGCCGTCGTCACCGCGCCGACCGTCATGGTCGCGATGCCGACCTCGTTGCGCACCCAATCCGAAAACGGGGCCTGGTACATCCGGCCGTAGACCGGCTGCTGGTGCGGCACGGTCTGGCCGGTGGATACGTCGATCAGGTCGCACCCGGCGTCCTTGAGCATCCGCGCGAGGGCCATGAGGTCCTCGGGACTCAATCCGCCGGGCGCCCAGTCGGTCGCCGAGATGCGCACCGACATCGGCTTGTGCGCGGGCCACACTGCGCGGCAGGCGCGGAACACTTCGAGCGGATAGCGCATGCGATTCTCGATCGCGCCGCCGTATTCGTCCTGGCGCCGGTTGGTGAGCGGCGAGATGAAGCTGGCGAGCAGGTAGCCGTGCGCCATGTGCAGCTCGAGCAGGTCGAAACCGGCTTCCTCGGCGTATTGCGCCGAGCGCGCGAACTGCTCGCGGATCGCGTCCATGTCCGCGCGCGTCATCTCGCGCGGCACCTGCGACTCCCCGTCGTAATACGGGATCGGCGAAGCGGACGCGAGCGGCCAGTTGCCCTGCTCGAGCGGATGATCGATCCGCTCCCAGCCCAGCTGCGTGGAGCCTTTGCGGCCTGCGTGGCCGAGCTGCATCGCCAGGCGGGCGCCGGAATTCGCGTGGCAGAAGTCCGCGATGCGCCTGAACGCCTGCGCCTGCTGCGCGTTCCAAAGCCCGGTGCAGCCCGGGGAGATCCGACCTTCGGGCGAGACGCAGGTCATTTCCATGTAGACCAGCCCCGCGCCGCCCACCGCCCGCGAGCCGTAGTGGACGAGGTGCCAGTCGGTGGGCACGCCGTCCACGGCCGAATACTGGTCCATCGGCGAGACGACGATGCGGTTCTCGAGCTGCAGGCCGCGCAGGCGGAACGGCGTGAACATCGGCACCGGCGGCTGCGCGACGTCGACGTCGTAGCCCGCCGCCTTCTGCGCCTGCGCGAACCACTTCTGCACGCGCTCGACGAAGCGGGCGTCGCGCAGCTGCAGGTTCTCCCAGGTGATCTGCTTGGAGCGCGACATGAGCCCGAACCCGAACTGCAGCGGATCCATTCCCCAGTAGCGCTCCATGTGCTCGAACCAGCTGAGCGAGACGTTCGCCGCGTGCTGCGTCTTCTCGACCTCCTCGCGCCTGGCCGTGTCGTAGCGGCGCAAGGCCGCCGCCACGGACGGCTCCGCGCGCAGCGCCTCGTAGAGCGCGATGGCGTCCTCCATCGCGAGCTTGGTGCCCGAGCCGATCGTGAAATG
>DKBI01000287.1 GCA_002451175.1 Betaproteobacteria bacterium UBA6904 | reverse complement strand
TTCGAATCCCACTCTCTCCGCCAGGCGCCGTCGCAGCTTGCGGCGCGGACGAAGTTTCTATGGCGGGCCCCCCCGCATTGCAGTCCGGTGAACCTGGTCAGGTCCGGAAGGAAGCAGCCACAGCCGGGTGCTGCAAGTGCCGGGGATCGGGCTCGCCACCTATGCGTCGAGGCGCTTGCGCGTCTCGACAGGGCGTGGAATCGGAGCGGGGGGCGCGAACAGCCCTCCGCTCTGAGCGAGTCTGCGCGGGCAGCGGGTTGCGCAGCGCGCCGCGAGGCGCGATCACGCCGTTCGGCTGCGCGTCGACTGATAAACTTTCCGCATGAGCTATCAAGTCCTCGCCCGAAAGTGGCGGCCGCGCGATTTCGCCGGTCTCGTCGGGCAGGAGCACGTCGTCAAGGCGCTGCGGCACGCCCTCGAGCAGCAGCGCCTGCATCACGCGTACCTGTTCACGGGGACGCGGGGCGTCGGCAAGACGACGCTCGCGCGCATTCTCGCGAAATGCCTGAACTGCGAAACCGGCATCACGGCGACGCCCTGCGGGCGCTGCACGGCGTGCGCGGAAATCGACGGCGGGCGCTACGTCGACTATGTGGAGATGGACGCGGCCTCGAACCGGGGCGTGGACGAAATGACGCAGCTGCTCGAACGCTCCGTGTACGCGCCCACGGCGGGCCGGTTCAAGGTGTACATGATCGACGAAGTCCACCAGCTTTCCGGCCACGCGTTCAATGCGATGCTGAAGACGCTGGAGGAGCCGCCGGCGCACCTGAAATTCATTCTCGCCACCACGGATCCGCAGAAGGTGCCGGTGACCGTCCTCAGCCGCTGCCTGCAATTCAATCTCAAGCAGATGCCGCGGCCGGCGATCGTCGCGCATCTCGCGGAGGTCCTGTCGGCGGAAGGTGTCGCGAGCGAAGCCGAGGCGCTTCCGCTGCTGGCGCGCGCTGCCGCGGGCAGCATGCGGGACGCGTTGTCGCTCCTCGACCAGGCCATCGCGCATGGCGGGGGCCGCGTCGGCGCGGCCGGCGTGCGGGAGATGCTCGGCGCCGTGGACGAGACCTACCTGATGCGCCTGCTGGACGCTGTCGCCGGCGAAGACGCGGCCGCGGTGCTGGGGATCGCCGACGAAATGCAGGCGCGCTCCCTTTCGTTCGATGCCGCGCTGCAGGATCTGGCAAGCCTGCTGCTGAGAATCGCGCTGGCGCAGGTCGCCCCGGATGCCGTCGACGCCGCGGATCCCGAGCGCGAGCGGGTGCAGGCGCTGGCACGCGCGATCGATGCCGAAACCGTGCAGCTTTTCTATCAAATCGCGTTGCAGGGACGAGGGGACCTGGCGAATGCGCCCGACGAGCATGCCGGCTTCCTCATGACGCTCCTGCGCATGCTGGCATTCAGCCCGCAAACCGCAGATGCGTCGGGAACCGGGCAAGGCGAAGCACAGTCGGGGAATCGCTCGGCAAAGCCTCGAGTGGCTGGCGCGACGCGACCGCAGGAGCCCGCGGGCGGCAGCCCCGGCGGTCCGCCCGCCCGTGGCGACTGGCCAGCGCTGGTCTCGCAGCTGGCGGTGACTGGCGTCGCCAAGGAACTGGCGCGCAACGCCGAAGTGGCAACCTGGGATGACGCCGCGATCGAACTGGTGGTGCCCAAGGCGATGGCGCATCTCACGGAACGCGGTTATTGCGACAAGCTGAAGGCGGCGCTGGACACTTACCTGGGCAAGCCGATCCGGTTGCGCGTGACGAGCGGCGAACTGCGCGGCGATTCCGTCGTCGCGCAGGAAGCGAAGCTCCGCGAGGCGCAGCGGGCGGAATCCGCGCGCGCTGTCAAGAACGACCGGTTCGTGCAGGAATTGGTCACTCTTTTTGACGGGCGCGTCGTGGAACCCGGCAATGCCGGGGCGCCCAAGAATCCCTGAAAGCGGAGGCGGATGATGCGGGGCAATATCGGTCAGTTGATGAAGCAGGCGCAGATGATGCAGGACAACATGCGCCGCATGCAGGAACAGCTCGCGAGTCTTGAAGTGGAAGGTCAATCGGGCGGTGGCCTGGTCAAGGTCTTGATGACCTGCAAGCACGACGTCAAGCGCGTCACGGTCGATCCCTCCCTGGTCGGCGACGACAAGGACATGCTGGAAGATCTCGTCGCTGCAGCATTCAACGATGCGGCGCGGCGCGTCGAGCAGACGGTTTCCGAAAAGATGGCCGGCGTCACGGCGGGGATGGGGTTGCCGCCGGGGATGAAGCTGCCGTTCTAGCGATGGCGAGCCGGTCCGCGGGGGCTGCTCCCGGCCTCGACGCGCTCATCGAAGCGTTGCGCGCGTTGCCCGGCGTCGGGCCGCGATCGGCGCAGCGCATGGCGTACCACCTGCTTCAATATGATCGTGGCGGCGCGGATCAGCTCGCACGGGCGCTGACCGGGGCCTTGGAGCGCGTGCGGCATTGCGCACAGTGCAACAATTTCACGGAGAGCGAAGTGTGCGCGCTCTGCCGAGCGCCCGGGCGCGACCGCAGCCTGCTCTGCGTGGTGGAGACGCCGGCCGACCTGGCGATGGTCGAGCAGACGCTGAGCTATTCGGGAATGTACTTCGTACTGATGGGGCGGCTGTCGCCGCTCGACGGCGTCGGCCCGCGCGACATCGGCATGGACCGGCTGCTGGCCCGTGCCAGCGACGGCGTGGTCAGGGAAGTGGTCCTGGCGACAAATTTCACCAACGAAGGCGAGGCGACCGCGCATTACGTCGCGGAAATGCTGCGCACCCGGCAGATCCAGGTCAGCCGCATCGCCCGCGGCGTTCCATTGGGCGGTGAGTTGGAGTTCGTGGATGTCGGCACGATTTCGCAGGCGCTGCTCGAACGGCGCGGTTTGTAGACCTGTCTGAGAGGAGGATGGCATGAAGAGGATGATCGGCACGTTCGTGCTCGCGGCGGCCGCGGGCATCGCGCACGCGCAGGTTGCGCTGGAAAAGCGCGACGTGCACATCGCAGTGGGTGGCAAGGCGGCGCTCTACTACCTGCCCCTGACCGTCGCGGAGCAGCAGGGGTACTTCAAGCAAGAGGGCCTGGACGTCAAGATCAGCGACTTCGCAGGCGGCGCCCAGTCGCTGCGCGCGGTCGTCGGGGGCAGCGCCGACGTCGTGTCGGGGGCCTATGAGCACACGATCAACATGCAGGCGCAGAAGCAGAGTCTGATGGCGTTCGTGCAGATGGGCCGCCTGCCGCAGATCAGCGTCGGCATCGTCAGCGCGAAGGCGGCAAACTACCGCTCGCCCAAGGACCTGCGGGGTCTGAAGGTGGGCGTGTCGGCGCCGGGATCGAGCACCAACATCCTGTTCAACTACCTGATCTCGCGCGACGGCCTCAAGCCGACGGATGTGTCCATCATCGGCGTGGGAACCGGGGCGGGTGCGATCGCGGCGATCAAGAACAATCAGGTGGATGTGATCTCGAACACGGATCCCATCATGACCAAGCTGGAGCAGGAGGGTGCGATCAAGGTCATCGCCGACTGGCGCACGGTGGCGGGAACCGAGAAGACTTTCGGCGGCCAGTTGCCTGCGGCCTCGCTCTACGCACCCCAAAAGTTCGTCAAGGAGAATCCGAACACGGTGCAGGCGCTGACGAACGCCATCGTGCGGGCCAATCGCTGGATTGCCCGGGCGAGCGCCACCGACATCGTCAAGGTCGTGCCGGATGCGTACCTCCTCGGCGATCGGGCGCTTTACCTGTTCGCCTACGACAAGGTGAAGGAAGCCTTTTCCCCGGACGGCCTCATTTCGGATGCCGGGGCGAAGGCGACGCTCAAGGTGCTGGCGGGCTACAACCCGAAGATCAACCCGGCCGAGATCCGGCTGCAGGATACGTACACCAACGAGTTCGCAAGAAAGGCGAACATCAAGTACAAGTGACGCGACCGGCACTCGCGCTCGAGAACATCCGCTGCACGTTTGCACCGCGGCATGAGCGCGGCGGCGGCTACACCGCGGTGCGCGACACGACGCTGGTCGTCGCNNCTCAACGTGGCCGCCGGTCTGCTGGCGCCGTCGGCGGGGGCGGTCAGCGTGTTCGGCGAGCCGCTGCGCGGCATCAATCGGCGGGCCGGGTATCTGTTCCAGTCCGAAGCGCTCATGCCCTGGCGCAGCGCGCTGGACAATGTGACGGCCGGCCTGGAGTTCCGCGGCATGCAACGCGCTGAGGCGCGCGTGCAAGGCGAAGACTGGCTGCGGCGTGTCGGGCTCGGCGGATTTGGTGACCGGTATCCGCACCAGCTCTCGGGCGGCCAGCGCAAGCGCGTCTCCCTCGCCCAGACGTTGATTCTCAATCCCCAGATCCTGCTGATGGACGAGCCTTTCTCGGCGCTCGACATCCAGACGCGCCAGCTGATGGAGAACGAGCTGCTCGAGCTGTGGTCGGCCGATCGCAAGTCCGTGGTCTTCATCACGCACGATCTCGAAGAAGCCATTGCCTTGGCCGACCGCGTCGTCGTCCTGTCCGCCGGGCCGGAGACGCGCCCGATCGGCGAATACCGCATCGACATCACGCGCCCGAGAGACGTGGCGGAGGTCCGCTTGTTGCCGGA
>DKBI01000286.1 GCA_002451175.1 Betaproteobacteria bacterium UBA6904 | reverse complement strand
GCGGGTCGTCGAGCTGCAGCAGCACGTGGTGGCGCAGGTCCTGCGGCGCGTCGAGCGGGCGGGCGCGGTCGCGCGCGAGCTGCGGGCTGCACACGGGGATCACCGTCTCGCCGAAGAGCTTGCGGGCGCCGTCGGCGCGATCCGCCTTCGTGTAGCGGATCGCGAGATCGAATCCCGCCCGATCAAGATGGACGAGGTCGTTGCCCGCGGAGATGCGCACGTCGACGCCCGGATGCGCGCTGGTGAAGCGCGCGAGCCGCGGGATGAGCCACAGCGCGGCGAGGCCGGGCGTCGTCGTCACCGTCACCGCGCGCACCTCCGCCGCGCCGCGCAGTTTGCGCGCGTGGTCGTGCAGCCGCTGCAGCGTCTCCTGCGCGAGGCGATACAGNNGACTGCCCGGGCTCGGTGAGCAGGAGCGCGCGCGGGCGCCGCTCGAACAGCTTCACCCCGAGGCTTTCCTCGAGCGTCTGGATCTGGCGGCTCACGGCGGATTGCGTGAGGAACAGTTCCTCGCCGGCCTTGGTGAAGGACAGGTTGCGCGCCGCCGCCTCGAAGGCGAGCAGCGGGTCGAGGGGCGGAACGTCGTAGCGCCTGCTACGCATGCGTTTTGTGCATGGCTAGGATGTGCAAATGCCGTTTGTCCTGCCGTCCGCCCACGAGCACCATGCGCTCGCAGGGCAAGGGGAAGTCGAAAACGGTCGGCTTCTTTTACATGCCTGAATTGCATGCGTCAAGGAGGCGTCATGGACCACGGACTGATACGGCAACCGGGACTGCTGATCAACCTGCGCGCGGGCGGCGTCCTGCGGCTGCGCGATGCGGCCGGGCGGCACCTGACGGTGGTGCGCGGCAATCTCTGGATCACGCAGCTCGGCGAGCGCGGCGACCCGGTCGTCGCGGCCGGCGAGACCTTCCGCTTCACGCGCCCCGGCGTGTCGCTCGCGCAGGCGCTTGGCGGCGATGCCGTAGTGATGCTCGAGGACGGGCTCGAGCCGGAGCGCGCCGCAGTGCCCGCCGAGACCGCACCTGAGCCAGGCGCGTGGGCCTTGGCGCGGTCGGGGGCGTTTCAGCGCAAGGCTAGGCGCGTGCGCAACGAGACGCTCGCGCAGCTCAGCGACCACCTGCTGCGCGACGTCGGGCTGCGCCGCGACCGCATNNCGCCCGGTGACCGACGACTACGTCGCGCGCCTTACGCGCGTGGACTACCCGCGCGAGCTGGCGCTGGCCGCCGCGGTGATGCTCGGGGATCGCGAAACGCTGATCGGCGTCGCACGCTACGCCCTGGAGCCCGACGGCACCGGCTGCGAATTCGCCATCGTCGTTGCCGACGCGTGGCAGCGGCGCGGTACCGGCACGCAGCTGCTCGAGCNNTTCCGCGTGCAGCGCCTCGAGGGGGACGCGACGCTGCTGGTCGTCCGCCGAAGGCTTGCCGCAGCGCACTGAATTCCGGGAATCTCCCCCGGCGGGCGGCAGGGAAGGCAAAATGGCGCCTTTCACGACCATCGTTGCGGAAGGAAGATTCTCATGAACCGAGGGATCGCGCGGTTGCTCGTCGCCGCGCTCGCGCTGGGCAGCGCAACGCTGTTCGCCGCCGATGAGCTGACCGACGGAGAGGTTCGCAAGGTCGACAAGGATGCGGGGCGCATCACCTTGCGCCACGGCGAGATCAAGAACATCCAGATGCCGCCGATGACGATGGCGTTCCGCGTCCAGGACCCGTCGCTCCTCGCGCAGGTCAAGCCCGGCGACAAGGTGCGGTTCCGCGTCGAGCCGCAGGGCGGAACGCTGCTGATCACCAAGCTGGTTCCCG
The DNA here is from genome assembly GCA_002451175.1 of Betaproteobacteria bacterium UBA6904. Lineage (GTDB taxonomy): Bacteria > Pseudomonadota > Gammaproteobacteria > Burkholderiales > SG8-39 > 2-02-FULL-66-14. The sequence continues at coordinate 6,611 of DKBI01000286.1, read as the reverse complement.
CGAAGTAGCNNGCCCGGAACGCGCTTGACCTTCCCATCGTTGGAACCTTCACACTGCGCCGGAGTCGAAGCCAGAGTGACCCCATGACCGACCCGCAAAGCGCCCGAACCCGCGACGCCGCCGTGCTGCAGGACATCCGCTTGCCGATTGCCGGCATGACCTGCGCATCGTGCGTCGCGCGCGTCGAAAAGGCGCTGGCCGCGGTTCCCGGGGTGAGCACCGCGTCGGTGAATCTGGCCACCGAGTCGGCGACGCTGCGCGCCGCGCCCGAGGTCACGGCACGGGATCTGGAGCGTGCGCTGGAGCAGGCCGGGTACGAAGTCGGCCGGCAGGACGTCGACCTGGAGGTCCACGGCATGACGTGCGCGAGTTGCGTAGCGCGCGTCGAGCGGGCGCTCGCGCGCGCGCCGGGCGTACTCTCGGCGACGGTCAATCTCGCCACGGAGCGCGCTCGCGTGGTCGCCGTGGCGGGCGTCAACGTGGAGGCGATTCGCGCGGCGGTCGAGGAGGCGGGCTACGAGGCAGCGCTGCCTGGGGCGACGGAAACCGCGGGGGCCGCTGGGGCACCGCAAGCCGGGCTTCCGGGGTGGTGGCCGGTGGCTGTGTCGGCGGGGCTGACCCTGCCGCTGGTGGCGCCGATGGCCGGGATGGCGTTTGGCGCGCACTGGGAGGCGCCGGGCTGGGCGCAGCTCGCGCTCGCCTCAGCGGTGCAATTCTGGCTCGGCGCGCCGTTCTATCGGGGTGGCTGGAAGGCGCTGAAGGCGCTCGCCGGCAACATGGACCTGCTGGTGGCCCTGGGCACGAGCGCGGCCTACGGCCTGTCCGTCTACGGCCTGGCCCGCGGCGGGCACCTGTATTTCGAAGCCTCCGCGATGCTGATCACGCTGATTCTGCTCGGGCGCTGGCTGGAGGCGCGCGCCAAGCGCCAGACGACGCAGGCCATTCGCGCGCTGAATGCACTGCGTCCCGACCGGGCGCGCGTGCGCCGGGACGGCCGCGACGTCGAGGTGCCGCTCGCCGCAGTCGCGGTGGGCGACCGCGTCGTCGTGCTCGGCGGCGAGCGCGTTCCGGTGGACGGCGCAGTGCGCGAGGGGCGCAGCCACGTGGACGAGTCGCTCATCACCGGCGAAAGCCTGCCGGTGGTGAAGGCGCCGGGGGACCGCGTCACGGGCGGCTCGATCAACGCCGAGGGGGTTCTCGTCGTCGAGACGCAGGCCGTGGGCGCCGAGACGACGCTCGCCCGCATCATCCGGCTGGTCGAGAACGCGCAGGCGGCCAAGGCGCCAATCCAGCGCGTCGTCGACAAGGTGAGCGCGGTGTTCGTGCCCGTGGTCCTCGTCATCGCGCTGCTGACGCTGCTCGGCTGGGGCCTTGTCAGCGGCGACTGGACCTTGGCCACGCTCAATGCCGTGGCCGTGCTCGTCATCGCCTGCCCGTGCGCACTGGGCCTGGCGACGCCGACGGCGATCATGGCCGGCACGGGAATTGCCGCGCGCCACGGCATCCTCATCAAGGACGCCGAAGCGCTGGAAGTTGCGCACGCGGTCACGACCGTGGCGTTCGACAAGACCGGGACGCTCACGGTGGGCCGCCCCTCGCTGGTGGGTGTCGAACCGATCGACGGAAACGGCGATGCGCTGCTGCGTCTGGCAGCCGCCGTGCAGCAGGGTAGCGCGCACCCGCTGGCGCGCGCGGTGCTCGAGGCGGCGCAGGCGAAGCGGATGGACCTACGCGCCGCCGCCGACGTCCGGTCGCTGCCCGGGCGCGGCGTGCAGGGCGTCGTCGAAGGCAGCGCAACGGTTCTCGGCAGCACGCGGCTGATGAACGAACTCGGCGTGGACACCTCCGCGCTGCGCGCGCGCGAGCAGGCGCTGGCCGAAGCGGGCCGATCGATTGCGTGGGTCGCGGTGGAGCGCGACGGCGCGCACAGGCTGGCCGGGCTCCTCGCGTTCGGCGACGGCGTGAAGGCGGGCGCCGCACAGGCCGTGGCGCGCCTGCAGCGGCAAGGCGTCAGGACGGTGCTCCTCACCGGCGACAACGCGGGCAGCGCACGCGCCGCGGCGCAGGCGCTCGGCATCGACGACGTGAAGGCGGAGGTGCTGCCGGACGACAAGGCGCGCGCGGTCGCGGCGCTGAAGGCGCCGGGCGCTGTCGTGGCGATGGTGGGCGACGGCATCAACGACGCGCCAGCGCTCGCCGCTGCCGACGTCGGCTTCGCCATGGCCACCGGAACCGATGTCGCGATGCATACCGCGGGCGTCACGCTGATGCGCGGCGACCCGATGCTGGTCGCGGACGCGATCGAAGTCTCCCGTCGCACCTACGCGAAGATCCGGCAAAACCTGTTCTGGGCATTCATCTACAACGTGGTCGGCATTCCGCTCGCGGCATTCGGCCTCCTCAATCCGGTGATCGCCGGGGCGGCAATGGCCTTCAGCAGCGTCAGCGTCGTGACCAACGCGCTGCTGCTGCGGCGCTGGCGGCCGGAAACGGTTCCGGGAGATGGCGGGGCGGGCGCGCCGGTGGCGCCCGTGGCGCCGACGGTCACGCTGGGCGGCCGGTCATGAGTGACGGGCCGATGAACATCGGCGAGGCGGCGCGGGCCTCGGGCGTTTCGGCGAAGATGATCCGTCATTACGAGAACATCGGCCTGATTTCGAGAGCGGCCCGCTCGGCCTCCGGATACCGGCGCTACTCGGGCAACGATGTGCACACGCTGCGCTTCGTGCGCCAGGCGCGCAACCTGGGGTTCTCGATCAGGCAGATCGAGGAGTTGCTGGGTTTGTGGCGCAACCAGCGCCGCCCCAGCCGCCGGGTGAAGGCGCTGGCGATGGCGCACGCCGAGGCGCTCGACACGCGCATCCGCGAGCTGCAAGCCATGAAACGGACGCTCCGGGATCTGGCCGCGCACTGCCACGGCGACGAGCGCCCCGAGTGCCCGATCCTGGAGCGTCTCGCGACCGGCGAGCCGCCGGGCGAGCGAATCCGATGACGACCATAGCGAAGGAGCTCACCATGTCCGGCAAGTACACGTTCGGCAAGACCGTTGCACTGGGCTTCGATCAGGCGATCGAGCGCGTCACGCAGGCGCTGGCCGCGGAAGGATTCGGCGTGCTGACCGAGATCGACGTTGCCGCGACGCTCAAGAAGAAACTCGGCAAGGACATGCCGCCGTACAAGATCCTCGGTGCCTGCAATCCGCAGTTCGCGCATCAGGCCATCGAGTTCGAGCCGCAGATCGGCGCGCTGCTGCCCTGCAACGTCGTCGTGCGGGTGGACGCGGCCGGGAAGACCCGGGTGGAGATCATGGACCCGCAGGCCGTACTGCAGCTCGTGGATCGTCCGGAGATTCCGGCGATCGCCGCGCAGGTGCGCGAACGGCTGGTGCGGGCCCTGGGGAGCCTATGACCCGACGCCCGCCCCGCGCAACGGCTTGAGGCAGATCAATTCGGTGGCGCCCCGGGCGGGCAGACTGCCGTAGCCCATGATCCGTATCCGATCCCTCCGAGCCATCGCGCGACTGGTACTCGCCGTCTTGCTCTTCGCGCAGGCCAGCGTGGCGTTCGCGGATTGCGTGGCAGATCGCGGCCAGCTCGCGAAGGCGCTCGCCTCGGCGGACATGGATCTCTGCCACACCGCGCAGACGTTCGTCTCGGATTTCGGGCCGTTGAACGCCAATCGCTGCGTCGCGCACTGCACTTCCGATTTGCAGGTGGCCGCGGCCGCGGTGGCGATCGTGCGCAGCCCCGCGTCCACGCCGGTCCTCTTCGTGCCGCGGAGCGCGCCGGTCGCGATGCCGGTCACCGGACTGCTCGCTGCACCGCCGGGCGCCCCGCCGCCGAGAATTCTCCAGCACGCCTTCCTGATCTGAGCCGACCGCCGTGACCGGCGCAGGGCTGGTCCTGCACGCCGGCGTTCGTTCGTTCACGGAGGTCACGATGGTTCGTTTCGTTGCATTCATGGGGCTCGCGGCGTGCGCGCTGACGGCCCAGGCACAGACCCTCACGCTCGAGGCGGCGCGGGAACGCGCGCTGGCACGCCAGCCGGCGCTCGCCGCGCTGGAGTTGAGCGCGCGCGCCCTTGCCGAAGGCGCGCCGGCTGAAGCCGCGCTCCCCGATCCGCGGCTCAAGCTCGGGCTGCTCAACCTGCCGACGCGCAATTTCCCGACGGCGTCGTGGGAAGACATGACGCAGTTCGTCGTCTCCTGGGAGCAAATGCTGCCCGGCGGCGACAAGCGGCGGCTGCGCGAGAGCCGCGCAATCGCGGAGTCCGCGCAGGCGCGCGCGGAGAGCGCGGGACTGCGGCAGACGATCCTGCGCGAGGTCGGCGTGGCCTGGGTCGACGCCTGGCAGGCAGTGGCCGCGGATCGCCTGGTTCGCACCCTGGGCGCCGAGTTCGGGCGTGCGGCGGAGCTTGCCGGCATCGGCGTCGCGAGCGGGCGCGGTGCGCAGGCCGAAGTCTTTGCGATGCGGCAGATGCAGAGCCTCGTCGCCGACCGCGGCATCGAGCTCGCGGCGCAGGCGGAGAGGGCGCGCGCCGCGCTGCGCCGCTGGGTTCCCGACGCGGGCGCGTTCGAGCTTCCGGCGGAGCTGCCGCGCTGGCGCGATCCCGCCGCGCTGTCCGCGATGGCGGCGATGATCGATGCGCATCCTCAGCATGCCGCGCACCTGCGCGCGCAGGACACGGCCGACGCCGATGTCGCGCTGGCGCGCGAAGCTTCCGCGCCGGACAAGTCGATCGAAGTCGGCTACGGCTTCCGCGCCGGCATGAACCGCTCGGACATGCTCATGGTGCAGGTCGCTTTCGAGCTGCCGATGTGGCGCAGCGAAAAGCAGGACCGCGTCGTGGAGGCGAAGCTGCGGCTGGCCGAGCGCGCGCGCGAGCAGCGCGCGGACCACGTGCGGCAGCTGCGTGCCGAGCTGGATGCCGCGCACGCGGAATGGCGGCTCGCCGGGGAGCGGCTCGCGAATTTCGAGCGCACGGTCGTGCCGGCCGCGCAGGGCCGTCTCGACACGCTCGCCGTCGCGCACTCGGCAGGGCGCGCGGAGCTGGCGCAGGTGTTCGAGGCGCGGCGGCAGTTGATCGACCTGCGCCTGCAGGCGCTGGCGCTGCAGGCCGCGCGCGCCAGGGCGCGCGTCGCGCTGGAGTACTTCGAACATGACGGAGGCCCGAAATGAAACAGCTCATCGCGCTGGTGATCGTCGCGGCAGGGTTCGCCGCCGGCGGTTACTGGTACGGCCATCGCACGGCCCTTGCGCCGGCGCCCGTGGCAGCGACGGCCGTGCCCGACACCCAAGCCGCAGCCCCCGCAGGGGAGCGCAAGGTGCTGTATTGGCACGATCCGATGTATCCGCAGCAGAAGTTCGACAAGCCCGGCCGCTCGCCCTTCATGAACATGGATCTCGTGCCGGTGTATGCCGACGAGAAGACGGACGAGGGGGGCGTGGCCGTCAGCGCGCGCGTGCGCCAGAGCCTCGGCATCCGCACCGCGCTCGCCGAATCGACCGAACTGCGCCAGGAGCTGACCGCCGTCGGTTACGTGCAGGCGGACGAGCGCCGCATGGCGCGCGCGGAGGTGCGCACCCAGGGCTGGGTGGAAAAACTCCACGTGCGCGCCGTGAACGACCCGGTGCGCGCCGGGCAGGTGCTCGCGGAGATCTACTCGCCCGAGCTGCTCCAGGCGCAGGAGGAATTCCTGCTCGCGCGGCGCATGGCGAAGGAGAGCGTCGCGGACGAGGCGCTCGCGGGCGCGGCGCGGCGCCGGCTGGAACTGCTCGGCATGGCGCCCTCGGACATCGGCAAGCTCGAGCAGGCGGGCGTCGCAAGCCGCCGCGTGCCGCTGCATGCCCCGATTTCCGGCGTCGTCACCGAGCTCGGCGTGCGCGAGGGCGCGATGGTGAATGCGGGCATGGCCGCGTTCACCGTCACCGATCTGTCCTCGGTCTGGCTGACGCTGGAAGTCCCCGAGGGGCAGGCGGCGATGCTGCGCATCGGCCAGAGCGCGACGGCGGGCGTGCAGACGCTGGCCGGCAACGCATTCTCCGGGCGCGTCGACTACGTCTATCCGGAGCTCAACGTGCAGACCCGCACCGTCAAGGCGCGTGTCGTGCTGGCGAACCCCGGCGGGGCGCTGAAGCCCGGCATGTTCGCCAACGTGACGCTGGCGACCTCGATTCGCAAGGCGCTGACGGTTCCCACCGAGGCCGTCATCCAGACCGGCACGCGCAGCGTNNCGCGGCGCCGCCGAGCGGGATGCACCAGGGCACCGGCAAGGTCACGGCGATCGAGGCGGCCAAGGGCCGCATCGAGCTCGACCACGATCCGATTGCATCGCTCAAGTGGCCGCGCATGACGATGGAATTCGTCGTCAGCGACAAGGCCGGACTCGGCAAGCTGAAGCCGGGCGATGCCGTGGAATTCGACTTCGGCGGCCAACCGGATAAGGACGGCGACTACGTCATCTCGCGAATCGGGGTCAGACCCCAATCCGCGAAATTGGGGTCTGACCCCAAGGCGGGGAAATGATTGCCGCGCTGATCCGCGCCTCGATCGCCAACCGTTTCCTCGTCCTCATGACGACGGTGCTGGTCGCGGCGTGGGGCGTGTACGCG
>DKBI01000307.1 GCA_002451175.1 Betaproteobacteria bacterium UBA6904 | reverse complement strand
ATCGGCGAGGGCGGCTCGGGCGGGGCGCTGGCGATCGCCGTCGGCGACATCGTGCTCATGCTGCAGTACGCGACCTATTCGGTGATCTCGCCCGAGGGATGCGCCTCGATCCTGTGGAAGAGCGCCGAGAAGGCGCCCGAGGCGGCCGAGACGCTCGGCATCACCGCGAACCGACTGAAGACGCTGGGGGTCATCGATCGCGTGGTGCCCGAGCCGCTGGGCGGCGCGCACCGGGATCCCCAGGCCGCGGCGAGCGCGTTGAAAAAGGCGTTGGGCGATTCGCTCGAGCTGCTGTCGGGCAAGAAGCCCAAGGCGCTCGTCGAGGAGCGGCTCGAGCGCCTGATGGCGTATGGCAAGTTCAAGGAAACGGCCAGTCGCTGATCGCGTCGTCGGGGCGGTGCGCCGGCAGCTTGCGGCGCATGACCTGCGCGGACGGCGCATCGTCGTAGGACTCTCGGGCGGTGCGGATTCGGTGGTGCTGCTGCATGCGCTGAGGGCGTTGCGCGCCGAGGGCGGCTACCGCCTGGCCGCGATGCACGTGCATCACGCGCTGAGCCCGAACGCCGACGACTGGGCGCGTTCTTGCGCGACGCTCTGCCGGCGCTGGCGTGTTCCGCTCACGGTGCGCCGGGTGCGCGTGGCGAAAGCCGGGCGCGGACTCGAGGCGGCGGCGCGCACGGCGCGCTACGCGGCGCTGCTCGCCACGCCCGCGGCCGCGGTCCTGCTCGCCCACCATCTCGATGACCAGGCGGAAACCGTGCTGTTCAATCTGCTGCGCGGCACCGGCCTCGCGGGAGCGCGCGGCATGGCGGCGGCCCGGCGCCAGGCGGGGCGGCTCGTGTTGCGGCCGCTGCTCGCCGTGCCGCGCGCGGCCATCGTCGCCTACGCGCACCGACACCGGCTCGACTGGGTCGAGGACGAATCCAACGCGAACGAGGCGCTGACGCGAAACTTCCTGCGCCTGCGCGTGGCGCCCCTGCTCGCGGCGCGTTTCCCGCGGTGGCGCGAGGCGCTGGCGCGGGCGGCTCGACATTTCGCCGCGGCGGAACTCGACGCCAACCGGCTGCTGAGGGAATTCCTCGCGGAACGCGGACTGCGGGCGCCCAGCGAGCGTCGCCTGAGCGAGATGCTGCGCCAGCTGACCCGCGCGCGACCGGACGCGCGCGTCGCGCTGCGCCACGACGGCTTCGTCCTGCGCGTGCATCGGGGCAGCGTGTCGCTGACGCGCGACGAAGCGCTCGCGCCGTTCGTTCCCCTGCGCTGGCAGGGCGAGCGGCGGCTCGCTCTGCCGGCGCTCGGCGGCGAGCTGCGCTTTCGGCGCACGCGCGGCGCCGGTATCGACACCGGGCGAATCGCGGAAGGCGGACTGACCGTGCGCCTGCGCTCAGGCGGTGAGCGCCTGCAGCCCGATCCGCGGCGTCCGCGGCGGACCCTCAAGAATCTGTATCAGGAAGCCGGCGTGCCGGCCTGGCAACGAGTCCGGCAGCCGCTGCTGTTTTGTCGGGACGACCTGGTCTGGGCGCCGGGTTTGGGGATCGACGCGCGGTTTTGCGCCGGGGCGAAGGCGCGCGGGATCGTCCCGCAGTGGCACGCGAGCGACTGAGCAGAAACGCCTCGCGCGCCGCTTTCGATTCCGCGCTCGCCGCGGCGAGCAACAGTTGGTCGTGGGCCATGAAGCTGGTCGCCAGCGCGCCGCGGTTCGCATAGGCGTTGCACGCTTCCTTGCTCATGCGCACGGCGTGCCGCGGGAGGGCGAGCACGCGGCGCGCGAGCGAAAGCGCGGCGGCCCGCGTGCCGCCGGGGCGCGCGACTTCGTCGATCAAGCCGATCTCGCGGGCGTCGCGCGAAGGCACGCGCTCGCAAAGAATCGTCAGACGCTTGGCGCGCGAGGGCCCGACGAGGTTGACGAGGCGCGGAATGGTGCCCCAGGTGAGCGGGATGCCGAGGGCGATTTCCGGCAGCGAGACGAACGCGTCGCGCGCCGCGATGCGCCAGTCGAGCGCAACCGCGAGCGCGAGTCCGCCGCCGATCGCGTAGCCCTCGATGGCCGCAATCGTGATCTGCGGCAGGTCCTCCCAGGCCCGCGCCATCCGCAGGCCGAGCGACGCCACTGACCGCTGCTGCGTGAGAGGCGCGCCGTCGATCGCCCAGCGCCGGCTGTCTTTCAGGTCGGCCCCGGCGGAAAAGCAGGCGCCGGCGCCCCGCACGATGATCGCGTCGACGTCGTCGCGCGCGGCGAGCTCGCCGGCGCAGGCGAGCAATTCACCCATCAGTTCGGTGGACAGGGCGTTGCGCTGCGCGGGCCGATCGAGGACGACCTCGGCGATGCGCTCCGCCAGGTTCAGCTTCAGCATGCGGTACATGAGTGCAACCCCTTGTTTTTACGAATAAGACGGGTGCCGCGTGATATAATTTCCAACTTTCCAAAGACCTTGCGGAGACCGTTCGATGGCGCAGGAGCGCACGCTTTCCATCATCAAACCCGATGCCGTGAAGAAGAACGTCATCGGACAGATTCTCGCCCGCTTCGAAGCCGCGGGGCTGAAGGTCGCTGCCGCGCGCATGATGCACCTGTCGCGCGCGGAGGCGGAAGGATTCTACGCCGTGCACCGCGAGCGGCCGTTCTTCAAGGATCTCGTCGAATTCATGATCTCGGGACCGGTGATGGTGCAGGTCCTCGAGGGCGACAACGCGATCGCGCGCAACCGCGACCTCATGGGCGCGACCGACCCCCGCAAGGCGGCGCCCGGCACGATCCGCGCGGACTTCGCGAGCTCGATCGATGCCAATGCCGTGCACGGCTCCGACGGGGCGGACACGGCGCGCACGGAGATTGCGTATTTCTTCCCCGCGTCCGAGGTCTATTCCCGCTGAGCGGGCGCGCATGAAGGCGAACCTGCTCGAATTCGACCGCGCCGGACTGGAGCGCTTCGTCGCGTCGCTGGGGGAAAAACCCTGGCGGGCGCGCCAGCTCCTGCGCTGGATCCACCAGCGCGGCGCTACGGATTTCGCCTCGATGACGGACGTCGCCAAGGCTTTTCGCGGGCGCCTGGCGGAATGCGCGGAGGTTCGCCTGCCGCCGGTGGCGCGCGACAGCGTCGCCGCCGACGAGACGCGCAAGTGGCTCCTGCAGGTCGACGCGGCGAACGCCATCGAGACGGTGTTCATTCCGGAGACCGGCCGCGGGACGCTCTGCGTGTCCAGTCAGGCGGGCTGCGTGCTCGACTGCGCGTTCTGCTCGACCGGCAAGCAGGGATTCAACCGCAATCTGTCCACGGGAGAAATTCTCGCGCAGCTGTGGATTGCGAACCGGGCGCTGGGACGGCGCCAGGGCGCGGACCGGCCGATCACCAACGTCGTGCTGATGGGCATGGGGGAGCCGCTGCTCAATCTGGATGCTGTCGTGCCGGCGCTGCGGCTGATGCTGGACGACGACGCCTACGGCCTGTCGCGCCGCCGCGTCACGGTGTCCACCTCCGGCATCGTGCCGGCGATGGACCGGCTGGCGGAGGAATGCCCGGTCGCGCTGGCCGTTTCCCTGCACGCACCCGATGACGCGCTGCGCGACCAGCTCGTGCCGGTCAATCGCAAGTATCCGATCCGTGAGCTGATGGCGGCGTGCCGCCGCTACCTGGAGCGCGCGCCGCGGGATTTCATCACCTTCGAGTACGTGATGCTCGACGGCGTCAACGACGGGGACGCGCACGCGCGCGCGCTGCTGGGCATCGCCGCGCAGGTGCGCTGCAAGTTCAACCTGATCCCGTTCAATCCCTTCCCGGGGTCGGCATTCCGCCGCTCGAGTCCGGAACGGGTGCGCGCGTTTGCGGCGCAGCTGCAGCGCGGCGGCCTCACGGTCACGACGCGCAAGACGCGCGGCGATGGCATCGACGCGGCGTGCGGGCAGCTGGCGGGCGATGTGGCAGACCGCACGCGGCGCAGCGCCGCCCGCGTGCACGCAGTCCGCGTGCCCATTGTGGAGGTGAACGCATGAAACGTCTGTTCGGGGTCGTACTGCTGGTGATCCTCGCAGGCTGCGCCACGCCGCCGCCCGAACTCACCGTGGATACCGGCACGACGGGCGGGGAAACCGGCGACGCGCGGAGCCGCGCACGCGTGCACACGGAACTCGCGGCGCTGTATTACAGCCGGCGCAACATGGCCGTCGCGCTGGAGGAACTGCGGGTGGCGCAGACCGCGGATCCGACCTACCCGCCGACGTACGGCATGTTCGGCCTGGTGTACATGGAGCTCAAGGAGAACGCGCTCGCCGAGAAGAGCTTCCAGGACGGGCTGCGCATCGCGCCGCAGGACCCGGACCTGAACCATAACTACGGCTGGTTCCTCTGCCAGAGCGGACGGGCGGTCGAGTCGCTCAAGTTCTTTCGCAGCGCGCTGCGCAACCCGTTGTACGTGACGCCCTGGCGCTCGAACGCCGCGGCCGGCGTCTGCGCGCTGCGCATCGGCCAGGCCCAGGAGGCGGAAACATTTTTCGAGCAGGCGCTGCGCGACGATCCGAGCGAGCTCAATTCGCTCCTGCAGCTCGGGCAGATCCGCTACGGCCAGAACCGGCTGGAGGAGGCGCGCCGGCTGGTCGGGCGCTACAACAAGCTGATCGAGCCGACCGCCGAGTCGCTTTGGCTCGCCCTGCGCGTCGAGCGCAAGCTGGGCGATCGCGGCGGGGAGCAGAGCTACGCCAATCAGCTGCGCCGGCGCCATCCCACCTCTGCGGAGTACCAGAAGCTGCAGCGCGGGGAATATGACTGAAGCGCAGTCTGCGGCTGTCGCGCCGCCACTCTCGGTGCCCGACGTGCCGGGGGTGGGCGAGACCCTCTCCCGCGCGCGCTGCGCGGTGGGCCTTTCCGTGGACGACGTGGCGCAGCAATTGAAATTCAAGCCGCGCCAGATCGAGGCCTTGGAGAGCGAGCGGTTCGCCGAGTTGCCCGGTGGCGTCTTCGTCCGCGGCATGGTGCGCAGCTATGCGCGCCTGTTGAAGCTGGATCCCGAGCCTCTCGCGCGGCGCGTCAGCGGCGTCGCGCCCGCGACGCCATCGATCGACGACGCGGTGTCGTTCCGCAAGCCGATTCCGTTTTCCGACAGCGCGCGACGCGCATATCTTGGCTATGGACTGCTGTCGATTGCCGTGCTCGGCGTCGTCGCCGCGCTCGTCGTGGAGTGGCCGCGCGAGGGCCTGTCGGGCGCCGGCTTGACGTTCGTCCCGGCGGCGCGGGCGCCCGAGAACACCCCCTTGCCGGTCCCGTCGCAACCAGTCGCGCAGAAACCGCAATCGGTGGCGGAACCCGTCGGCGTGCCACTCGCCTCGGTGGCACCGCAGATGTCCGCCGCGCCGACGCTCGCGGCGCCCCAGACCGCCGCGGCCGAGCCCGCGGCGAGGACCGCGCCATCCATTGCCGATCCGGAGCGCGACCGGCGCATCACGCTGCGTTTCGAGAAGACGTCCTGGGTCGAAGTGCGCGATGCCGAAGGCCGCGTGCTGCTGTCGAGCATGAACGCGGGCGGCACATCCCGCGTCGTCGAGGGGATCGCGCCGCTGCACCTCGTCATCGGCAACGCCCAGCACGTGCGGCTGAGCCACGGCGACCGGCCGGTCGATCTCGTGCCCTACACGCGCCTCGACGTGGCGCGCCTGACGCTGGAATGACGATGGCGGGCCGGAGGGCATCGCGGCAGGTGCGCGTCGGTCCGGTGCGGATCGGCGGTGACGCGCCGATCGTCGTGCAGTCGATGACCAACACGGACACGGCCGATGCCGAGGCGACGACGCGCCAGGTGATGGCGCTGTGGCGCGCGGGGTCGGAGCTGGTGCGCATCACCGTGAACACGCCCGAGGCCGCGGCGCAAGTTGCGCGCATCCGCGAGCAACTCGACGCGCAGGGCTGCACGGTGCCGCTCGTCGGCGATTTTCATTTCAACGGCCACCGGCTGCTCACGCAGTATCCGGATTGCGCCGCAGCGCTCGCCAAGTACCGCATCAACCCCGGC
>DKBI01000138.1 GCA_002451175.1 Betaproteobacteria bacterium UBA6904 | reverse complement strand
GATCATGCTGTCCCTGCGGTCCCACAGCGACAGATCCCGCAGCACCCTTTCGATGTGCGCGGGATCGGCCCGCTTGCCGAACAGGCCGCGGGTAAAGCTCACGGTATCCCACACGTTCTCGAAGGCGTTGGTGGTGAGCTCCTGCGGCACCAGGCCGATCAGCGCCCGGGTCGCGCGGTACTCCTTCAGGATGTCGTGCCCGTCCACCAGGACCTCGCCGCCGGAAGGCGTCACGATCCCGCAGATGATGTTGATCAGCGTCGTCTTGCCGGCGCCGTTCGGTCCGAGCAGGGCGAAAATCTCGCCCGGGCGGATCTCGAGGTCGATGCGCGCGAGGGCCCGAAATCCGCCAGCATAGGTCTTGGAGAGCCCGCGGACGGAGATGATCGACTGGTTCACCGGGACAGGGGAGGCGCGGTTCAATGGCATTGCGCCGGGCCTGCCGGGCAACGCAGTACGACGCTTGCCGCCAGTTTATCCGCAAGTCGGGCCGGCCCGGCATTCTGAATCGGTAAACTGATGGCGATGCGCACGCTGCTCGTCCTCCTGGGTCTGCTTCCGCTCGCCGCTTCGGGCGCGGACCTGCCGATCTTCGACGCGCACGTGCACTACTCGCACGACGCCTGGGAGTCGCTGCCGCCGAAGGACGCGGTGGCCCTGCTGCGCAAGGCCGGCCTGAAGCGCGCGTTGATTTCCAGTTCGGGGGACGACGGCCAGCAACGCCTGTTCGCCGAGGCGCCCGAGCTGGTGCTGCCGTCGCTGCGGCCGTATCGCTCGCGCGGCGAGATCGCCACTTGGGCGCGCGACGAGTCCGTGCCCGCCTATCTGGAGGAGCGGCTTAAGAGACACCGCTACGTCGCGCTCGGCGAATTTCATCTCTACGGCGCCGACGCCGACCTGCCGGTGCCGCGGCGGCTCGTGCAGCTCGCGAAGCAGCATCGCCTGTTTCTGCACGCCCACTCCGACGTCGACGCCGTGGAGCGCATCTTTCGCCAGGATCCGGGGGCGCGCGTGCTCTGGGCGCACGCCGGGTTCGAGCGACCCGAAGTCGTGCGCGAGATGCTGCGCAAGCACCGCAACCTGTGGGCCGATCTCGCGTTTCGCAACGAGCACGGCGCGGGCGGCCGGGTGGCGCCGGAGTGGCGCGCCGCATTTCTGGAGTTCCCCGAGCGCTTCCTCGTCGGCACCGACACCTTCACGCCGGAACGCTGGCATTACGTCGGCGAGCACGCGCGCTGGTCGCGGCAGTGGCTTGCCGACCTGCCGACGGAAGTCGCGGAGCGCATCGCATGGAAAAACGGCGAGACGCTGTTCGGCGGCATGCTCTCGCGCTGATCGCCGCGAGCGCGGCCTGCGGCGCGGCCGGGGCGTGCGAGCTGCCCGCGGGGGCGCGCGCGGAGTCGGCCGCCTACGCGCTCACCTATCGAACGAATCCCGAGCCGCTCAAGATCGGCGAGCACTTCGCGCTGGAGTACGCGGTGTGCCCCAGGGCGGGCGCCGCCGTGCCGGCGGTGGTGAGCGCCGACGCGTGGATGCCGGATCACCGTCACGGCATGAACTACACGCCGGCCATCCGGGCGCTGGGCAACGGCCGGTTTCGTGCCGATGGGCTCCTCCTGCACATGCCAGGCCGCTGGGAGTTCGTCTTTCGCATCGGCGGCGAAAGGCTCGCGCACAGCGTGCGCGTGGAGTGATCCGCCGCGCGGTCATCCTGGCGCTGGCGCTCGCCAGCGCGAGCGCGGCGGCGCAGCTGCTGGATTTCAGCGCCGACGAAGTCCGCGCCGTGCTGCGCCACGGGCCCTGGCCGCCGGCCTTCGTGCCCGATCCGTCGAACCGCGCTTCCGGCCGGATGGAGGCCATCGCGCTCGGCGAGCGCCTGTTCTTCGATCCGCGGCTGTCGGGCGACGGCCGCCAGTCCTGCGCGAGCTGCCATCAGCCGCAACGCGCCTGGCAGGACGGGCGTGCCCGGGCAAAAGGCTTGGCGGAGGTGGATCGCAACACGCCCAGCCTGCTCAACGTGCGCGCGCATCGCTGGTTCGGCTGGGACGGCGCGGGCGATTCGCTCTGGGCGCAAAGCATCCGGCCGGTGCTCGATCCCCGCGAGATGGGGGGCTCGCCGCAGGCCACGGCTGCGCTGCTGCGCGGCGACGCCGATCTCGCGTGCCGCCTGCGCAAAGCGCTGGATGTTCAGCCCGACGCCGCGGACGAAGATCTGCTCGTCGCGGCAGGCAAGGCGCTCGCCGCGTTCCAGGAGACGCTCCTGAGCGGGCGCAGCCCATTCGACGATTTCCGCGACGCGCTCGAAGCCAACGACCGCGCAGCGGCGGCGCGCTATGCCGTTGCCGCGCAGCGCGGGCTGCGCCTGTTCGTCGGCAAGGGCGCCTGCAACGTGTGCCACCTGGGGCCCGCGTTCACCAACGGCGAGTTCCACGACGCCGGAATCCCCTTCTTCGTGCGCGACGGCGGCGTCGATCCCGGACGCCATCGCGGCATCCAGCGGCTGCGCGAGAGCCGCTTCAATCTTCTCGGGCGCCA
>DKBI01000200.1 GCA_002451175.1 Betaproteobacteria bacterium UBA6904 | reverse complement strand
CTCGTCGTCGAGGTCGATGCGGTAGGGCAGCGCGCTGCCCATCGGAAACAGGTCGATCAGTCCGCCGCGCACGCAGAATTCGCCCGGCGCCACGACCTGCGTGACCGCGCTGTAGCCCGCCACGGCGAGCTGCCGGCGCAGCGTGTCGAGGTCGAGGCGCGCGCCCTGCGCAAGGAAGAAGGTGTGTGCCGCGAGGTACGCGGGCGGGCACAGGCGCACGAGCGCGGTCGGCGCCGGCACGATGACGATGTCGAAATCGCGCTGCTGGATGCGGTACAGGGTGGCGAGGCGCTCGGAAACCAGGTCCTGGTGCGGCGAGAAGCTGTCGTACGGCAGCGTCTCCCAGTCCGGGAGCAGGCAGGCGCGCAGCGGCGGCTCGAACCAGGCGATCTCGTCGACGAGGCGCTGCGCCTCCTGCGCGCCGGCGCAGACCACGGCCAGCGGGCCGCTTTCCCGGCCGAGCCGGGCGAGGGCGAGCGCGTCCGCCGAGCCCGAGAGGCGCGTGTAGCGGCGGCGTTGCGGCAGCGAGTCGCGGCGCATGAAATGAAAAAAGCGCCGAACGGAGGTACGTTCCGGCGCAGCTTACAATTATACGACCCGACGAAACGGCGACCCCGCTTGGCACTCTACGCACTCGTTCCCGCTGCGGGCACCGGCTCCCGGATGGCGAGCGGGCGCCCGAAGCAGTACCTGCCNNGCGGAGTTCGCGCGCCACGACTGGAGCGGGTTCGGCACGCGCATCGAGCCGCTCTATTGCGGCGGCGCGACGCGCCGCGATTCCGTGTATAACGGCCTCGTCGCGGCTTCGGCCGCCGTGGATGTGGACGACTGGATGCTGGTGCACGACGCGGCGCGACCCTGCCTGCCGCGCGCCGATCTCGCGGCGCTGATCGAGGCCTGCACGCCGGACGGCGTGGGCGGCATTCTCGCGCTACCAATCGCGGAGACGGTGAAGCGCGCGGGCAAGGACGAGGCGGGCGTGCAGCGCAGCACGGCGACCGAGGACCGGGCGCAGCTGTGGCTGGCGCAGACGCCGCAGATGTTCCGCGTCGGCGTGCTCGCCCAGGCGCTGCGCCAGGCGCGCGGCGCGGTGACGGACGAGGCGAGCGCCGTAGAGCAGCTGGGCCTGCGGCCGCGGCTGGTGATCGGCAACCGGGAAAACCTGAAAGTGACCTACGCGGAAGACCTCGCCATTGCCGAGGCCATCCTGGGCGCACGCTGATGCGCGTCGGCCAGGGATTCGACGTGCACGCGCTGGCCGAGGGACGCCGGCTGGTGATCGGCGGGGTGACCATCGCGCACGCGCGCGGGCTCGCCGGACATTCCGACGCGGACGTGCTGCTGCACGCGATCTGCGATGCGCTGCTCGGCGCGGCGGCGCTGGGCGACATCGGGCGGCATTTTCCCGACAGCGATCCGCAGTACGCCGGCGCGGACAGCCGCGCCTTGCTGCGCGCGGTGCGCGCGAAGCTCGGCGCTTATCGCGTCGTCAACGTGGACGCGACGATCATCGCGCAGGCGCCGCGCATGGCGCCGCACGTCGCGGCGATGATCGCGAACATCGCCGCGGATCTGGCGATCGACCCGCGCGCCGTCAACGTCAAGGCGACGACCACGGAGGGGTTGGGCTGCACGGGCCGGGGCGAAGGCATCGCCGCGCAGGCCGTCGTGCTGCTGGACGAGGTGTAGGATCGCGATGACAGCGGAAAGGGGGCGGGCCATGGCACAGCATTCGGGCGGCGAAGGCCGCACGGTCGCCGAGCAGGAGGCGCAGCGCGCTGCGGAGCAGGAGGCCCTGCGCAACGTGCGGCACCTCACGGACGAGNNGCCGGCAAGATCGAGATCCCGGGCAAGGTCGTCGTGCCGGCGAAGTGACCGGATCGTGTACGCGCCACCCTACAACCAGCCGGCCGACCGCGCGGAAACCGTCGCCTTCATGCGCGAGCACGGCTTTGCGCTGCTCGTCACGGGCACGGGAGGCGCGCTGCACGCGTCGCACCTGCCGGTGCACGTCGAGGAGCGCGGCGAGGCGCTGACGCTGGGCATGCACATGGCGAAGGCCAATGCGCAGTGGCGCGAGTTCTTCGACGACGAGGTGCTGGTGGTCTTTTCCGGGCCGCACGCCTACGTGTCGCCGCGCTGGTACGCGCAGCGCGAGCGCGTGCCGACTTGGAACTACGCCGCGGTGCATGCCTACGGCAAGGTGGCGCTGCTCGACGCGCCGGAGGCGAAGCAGGAGGCGCAGGCGCGCCTGGTCGCGGCCTACGACCCGGAATGGGCCGCGGGGTACCGCGCGCTGTCGCCGGCGTACCTGCGCGACATGCTCGACGGTATCGTCGCCTTCGAGGTCCGCGTGACGCGACTCGAGACGCGCTGGAAGCTGTCGCAGAACCGGGGGCGCGAGGAGCAGGAGCGCATCGCGGCGGCGCTGGAGAAATCCGACGACAGCGCTGTGCGCGCCCTGGCGGCGCTGACGCGCCGGCACTTGACGGATACCTGAGCGCGGCGGAGCGCCGCGCGTGGATCAGCCGCGGCCTTCGTACGCCGCGACGAAGGCGGCCGCGTCGAGCGGCGCGCCGAAGTGCGTGCCGAGCGCCTGCTGGCATCCCAGTTCGCCAACGCGCGCCGCCTGCGCCTCGTCGTCGACGCCCTCTACCACGGTGGTGAGCCCGACCTGCTTCGCGAGTTCGATCCAGGCGCGCAGCAGGCGCTCGGGCCGCGCGCCGGCCTCGAGCCCCGGCAGGTAGCGCAGCGGCAGCCGCAACTCGTCGAACGGCAGGCTCGCGAGGTCGAACAGCGTGGCATCGCCGCTGCCCAGGCTGTCCATCGCCAGCTTGACGCCCAGCTTGCGCAGCCGGCCGAGGGCCGCGACGACATCCGCCTGCGCGCCGAGCGCAGCGAGCCCGGTGAAGGCGAGCACCAGCTGGCCGCGCTGCACCGGCCAGGTGTGCAGCGCGCGATCCACGAGTTCGGGGAGATCCGGCGCGCGCAGGCAGCGTGCGGGCACCTTCAGCGAGATCGCGAGGTTCAGCCCGTTGTAGAGGAAATCCGCGCCGTTGCGCAGCGCCGCGTGCAGCAGCCACGCCACGACCTGGGTCACGAGCTCGCCCGATTCGATCGACGCCAGCACGTCCGAGGGCAGCGCGACGGAGGGTTCGCCCCCGGGCGAGTGCAGCAGGCACTCGACGCCGACCACGCGCTGCGTAAACAGCTCGATGCGCGGCTGGAAGGACAGCGCGAGCGTCTCGTCCGCGAGCGCGTGGCGCAGGCGGTTCTCGAGAAACAGCGCGCGCGCGCGGGGGTCGTCCTGCTCGGCGCTGTATTCGGCGATGCGCTCGTGGCGGTCGCGCGCGTTGCGGCAGGCGATGCGCGCGTGCTTGAGGAGCAGGTCCGGCGAATCGCCGTGCTGCGGGTACAAGGCAATGCCGAATGCGGGCTGCGCGTGGACCTGCGTGTCCTCCAGCGCGATCGGCGCGCCGAGCACGCGCATCGCCTTGTTCGCGGCGAGCCGCGCCACGCCCGGGCTCTGGATCGCCAGCAGGGCGCAGGCCATCTGGCCGCGCGCCACTTCGCCGAGGGCGTCCTGCGAGCGCAGCACGTCGTTGCGCATGCGGTCGACGAGGCACCAGTGCGCCGCATTGCCCGCTTCGAAGCCGCGCGCGCTGTCCAGGCGCGCGACGATGTCGTAGTCGACGAACAGCACGGCGAGCGCGCCGCCGCTCGCCCGGCACCCGGCGATGGCCTCGTGCAGCTGCCGCAGGAAGGCGTCGAAGTCGTGCGCGGTCCGCGCGGGCGCCTGGGCGCCGCCCGGCGCCGGTCCCGTCACAGAAAGAACTCCCGCGGATCGATCTTGACGTGGTCGAACTCGAGCGTGCGGCGAATCCGGTACGGCTCGTCGCGGGTGGCCTTGGGCGCCTTTTCCAGGTCGAGCAGCTTGTGCGGCTGGATCGGGTCGCCCCGGGCGTCCTGCACCACCATCACGCGCGGCAGCAGGCGGCGCAGGGGGTTCTGCGCCACGACGATGCCGATCTCGCCGGTGTTCAGCTCGACGATGCCGCCCACGGGGAACACGCCGATGCACTGGATGAACTGCTCGACGAGCGCCGGCTCGAACAGCGTGCCGCGCCCCTTGTACAGGATGTTGAGCGCCGCCGAGGGCGCGTACTTCTCGGCGTAGGCCCGCGCCGACGTGAGGGCCGTGAACACGTCCACGATGCCCGAGATGCCGCCGTAGAGACCGACCGCCTGCGACTTGCGCAGGCCGCGCGGATAGCCGCTGCCGTCCAGCCGCTCGTGGTGCAGCGACGAGATGCCGGCGAGATCGTCGGGCATGCCCGAGGTGCTGCTGAGGATCTCCATCGAGTGCTGCACGTGCGTGCGCACGACGTCCATCTCCTCGGGCGTGAGCGGCCCCGGGCGGTCGACGAGGCCCGCCGGCAGCTTCACCATGCCGACGTTCTGCAGCAGGCCGACGAGGCCCATCAGCTCGAGGCGCTCGCGCGGCAGCTGCAGGAAGCGCGAGAACACGATCATGTAGATCGAGCTCTCGAGCGCGCTGCCGAGCGCGCCCTTGTCGCGCAGCTTGGTGAGGAGCGTCATGGCATCGGGGTTGCGCACGACGCTGTCGGTGAGCTGCGTCACGGCCTCGCGCATGCGCGGGCCCTCGATCACGCCGCCGCTCTGCACGGCGGTCATGGCGTCGTCCAGCACGTGAGCCACCGCGTCGTACGCCTGGTCGGCTTGCGGCAGCTCGGCCTCGACGGTCGCCAGTTCGCTGTATTCCGTGGAGCCCCGGATGTGCAGCGCGGGCCCGGCGCCGCG
>DKBI01000124.1 GCA_002451175.1 Betaproteobacteria bacterium UBA6904 | reverse complement strand
GAAGACGGATCGGCCGAGGGCGCCGCCGCGCGCGGCGGCGAGGGCGATGCGCGCATCGCCACCGAGGAGCTGCCGGGCGCCGACTACGGCGGCGCTTGGCCGCGTGGCGAGGACGAGGACGACGGCGAGCGCGCGTTCTCCGTGCCGGATGCGCCCACGCTGCGCAGCCACCTGATGGCGCAGGCCGGCCTCGTGCATCTCGAGCAACGCGACCGCGTGCTGCTCGAGCTGCTGATCGACGCGCTCGACGAGGACGGCTACCTGACGCAGAGCCTCGAGGACGTCGCCGCCCTGCTGCCGCCCGAGATCGGCGCCGTGGCGGAGGACCTCGCCATCGCCCTGCACCACCTGCAGAACCTGGATCCCATCGGCGTGGGTGCGCGCACGCCCGCCGAATGCCTCGCGCTGCAGCTGCGCGCGCGTCACGCCGACGACCCCGTCGCGCGGCTCGCCCTCGACATCGTCGAGCACCATCTCGAGCTGCTCGCCGCGCACGACTACGCGCGGCTGCGCGCGGCCACCGGGGCGGGCGACGACGCGCTGCGCGGCGCGCAGGCGCTCATCCGCGGGCTCAACCCGCGGCCTGGCGCCGCGTTTGCGAAACTCGAGACGCGCTATGTGGTTCCCGATGTCGTCGTGCGAAAGACCAAGGGCGCCTGGCGCGCGACGCTGAACCCCGAAGCGATGCCGAAGCTGCGCATCCACCGGCTGTACGCCGAACTCGCGGCGAGCCGCGCGCGCGGCGGCCCGGCGATCGGCGCGCAGCTGCAGGAGGCGCGCTGGCTCATCAAGAACGTCCAGCAGCGGTTCGACACCATCCTGCGCGTGGCCCAGGCGATCGTCGACCGGCAGCGCCCGTTTCTCGAGCACGGCGAGGTGGCGATGCGCCCGCTCGTGCTGCGGGAGATCGCCGAGACGCTCGGGCTGCACGAGAGCACGATCTCGCGGGTCACGACGCAGAAGTACATGGCGACGCCGCGCGGCACCTTCGAGCTCAAGTACTTCTTCGGCAGCCACGTCGCCACCGACAGCGGCGGCGCGGCCTCGGCGACGGCGATCCGCGCGCTCATCCGCCAGTTCGTCGAGGCGGAGCACAAGGGCAAGCCCCTGTCGGACGCGCGCATCTCGCAAATCCTGGCGCAACAGGGTATCGTGGTNNCCCCCCCACCGACCTTTCAGAGGAGACGAGGCATGAACCTGAATGTCACCGGCCACCACCTGGATGTGACTCCGGCGATCCGTCAGTATCTGAATGCGAAGCTCGGCCGCGTCGTGCGCCATTTCGACCATGTCATTGATGCGCATGTGATTTTGTCGGTCGCGAAGCTCAAGCAGAAGGCCGAAGTCACGCTTCACGTGCGGGGCAAGGACATCCACTGCCAGTCGGAGGACGATGATCTGTACGCCGCCATCGATCTGCTGGCCGACAAGCTCGACCGCCAGGTGCTCAAGTACAAGAGCAAGCGCTTCGAGAAACCGCACGAGGCGATGAAGCGGCGCTAGCCCTGGCGCGGAACCGGTATATATAATGCGCGGCCTTTTCGATCGCTCGCCGCGGACTTCATGAATCTGGTCGCCAAGCTGCTCCCACCGGGCAATGTCCTGCTCGATCTCTCCGTGTCGAGCAAGAAGCGCCTGTTCGAGCAGATCGGCCTGCTCTTCGAGAACCACCACGGCATCGCCCGCAACCTCGTGTTCGACAGCCTGTTCGACCGCGAGCGGCTCGGCTCCACCGGGCTGGGCCAGGGCATCGCGATCCCGCACGGCCGCATCAAGGGACTGAAGGACGCGCTCGGCGCCTTCGTGCGGCTGGCGCAGCCGGTGCCGTTCGATGCGCCGGACGGCAAGCCGGTCACCCTGGTCTTCACGCTGCTCGTGCCGGAGCAGGCGACCGAGAAGCATCTGCAGATCCTCTCCGAGCTCGCGCAGATGTTCAGCGACCGCCCGTTGCGCGACCTGCTCTCCGGCGCGGCCGACGCGGGCGCGCTCCATCGCATCATTTCCAGCTGGCAACCGGATGCGACAGGTCAGCGTCAAGCAGCTGCATGACGACAACCGCGAATCGCTCGCGCTGACCTGGCTGGCAGGCCAGGAAAGCCCGGCGAAAGTGCGCCGCGAAGCGGCCGCCTCGGCGGCGCTCATCGGCCACCTCAACCTGACGCACCCCAACTCGATCCAGGTGATCGGCTCGTACGAGGCGAAGCTCGCCTCCGGCTACGACGCCCTGCACCAGGCGCGATTCGCCGCGCGGCTGTTCGCGGCCTGGCCCGTCGCCGTGATTCTCGCCGACGGGATCGAGCCGCTGCCCGGCCTCGTGAAGGGCGCCACCGAAGCGAGCATTCCGCTGTTCGCCTCGCGGCGCTCGGCGGCGACGGTGATCGACAAACTCTCGCGCTACCTCGCCAAGGCGCTCGCCGACGTCACCGAGCGGCACGGCGTCTTCATGGACGTGCTCGGCGTCGGCGTGCTGATCACCGGCGAATCCGGCGTGGGCAAGAGCGAGCTCGGCCTGGAGCTCATCAGCCGCGGCCACGGGCTCGTCGCCGACGACGTGGTCGAAATCTCGCGCATCGCCGCGAACACCCTCGAGGGCCGCTGTCCGCCGCTGCTGCGCGACTTCATCGAAGTGCGCGGCCTCGGGCTGCTCAACGTGCGCACGATTTTCGGCCAGACCGCGGTGCGGCCGAAGATGAAGCTCAAGCTCATCGCGCAGCTGGAACGGCCAGTCGCCTCCGGCGCGCGCGACACGGGCGAGCGCCTGCCGCTCGCGGAATTGTCCGAGGACATCCTCGGCGCGACCGTGCGAAAGGTGGTCATCCCCGTCGCCGCGGGGCGCAACCTCGCGGTGCTGCTCGAAGCGGCGGTGCGAAACTACATCCTGCAGCTGCGCGGCATCGACTCGATGGCGGAATTCGTCGCGCGGCAGAAGGCGGCGATGGACCAGGAAGGGTCGGAGAAGTAGCGCGGGTGGCGGGTTGGATCGGCCCGTACGCTTCCTGGGTTTCTTAGATCTCCGGTTTTCGGCATGAATCTCGCCGAAAACCGGAGACCATGAAGAGTCAAAGGCTGCGCGCGCGCCGCTCAATTGGCCTATAGTTCCCGCCCATGCAGCTGATCCTCGTCAGCGGACTGTCCGGCTCGGGAAAGAGCATCGCCCTCGACGTGCTCGAGGACGCCGGCTTCTACTGCATCGACAACCTGCCCGCGACGCTGATCGACGACACGCTCGAGTTCGTGAACGGCGCCGGGTACGAGCGCATCGCGCTGAGCGTGGATGCGCGCAGCGCCGCCTTGTCGTCGCTGCCCGACCGGATCGCCGCCCTGCGCGAGCGCGGCCTGGACTGCCGCGTGATTTTCCTGGAGGCCTCGGCGCCGGAGTTGCTCAAGCGGTTCTCCGAGACGCGCCGCCGCCANNCCGCTCGGCGGCGCGGGGCTCACGCTGGAGGAGGCGATCGCGCAGGAGCGCCGCCTGCTCGGCGAGGTGGCCACGCTCGGCCACCGGATCGACACGAGCGCGCTCAAACCGAAAGCGCTGCGCACCTGGGTGCGCGATCTGCTCGGCCTCGGCGGCGGGGGTCTGACCCTGCTGTTCGAATCCTTCGCCTACAAGGACGGCCTGCCGCTGGATGCGGACTGGGTTTTCGACACGCGCATGCTGCCCAACCCGTATTACGAGCCCGCGCTGCGAGCGCTCACCGGGCGCGACCGGGACGTCATCCAGTTCCTGGACGGCGAGGACGAGGTTCAGCAGTTGCTCGGCGACATCCGCGGCATGCTCGAGCGCTGGCTGCCGGAAGTGGTGCGCGACAACCGCAGCTACCTGACGGTGGCGATCGGGTGCACCGGCGGCCGGCATCGCTCGGTGTACCTCGCCGAGCGGCTGGCGGACACCTTCCGCGCGCGCTGGCGCGTGCTGGTGCGCCACCGCGGTCTGGCCACGGAAGATTGAGCGCGCCTCAGCGCGCCGCAGCCAGTTCGCGCAGCAGTTTCCTGACCGGCACCGGCACCGCGGCGTTCGCCGCCGCGGCAAGCCGCACCCACCGGCGCCCAGCCGGCGCGCGCAGCCTGCCGGAGTCCCGCACCTCCGCGACGAGCGGTTGCGCCCGCAGGCGAAAATGCGTGAAGCCGTGCTCGAGCGCCGGCAGGCGGCGCAGTGCCGCGATCCGGCAGCCGATCGCGCGTCCAAGCGACGCGGCGTCGCGCGTCGTGACCTCGGGAAACGCCCACAGGCCGCCCCACAGTCCTGGCGACGGGCGCTGCTCGAGCAGCACGCGACCGGCCCGCAGCGCGACCAGCCAGCGTACGCGGCGCAGCGGCAGCGGTTTGCGCCGGCGCGGCGCCGGCAGTTCGTCCACGCGCCCCTCGCGATGCGCGACGCAAAGCGCTCTCACCGGGCAGGCGCCGCACAACGGTCGGGCGCGGCGGCAGATCGTCGCACCCAGATCCATCAGTCCCTGGGTATAGACCGGCGTGTCGCGCGCCGGGACGAGGCGTTCGGCGCAGTCCCAGAGCGTGCGCTGCCCGGCGGCGGTCGCGGGGTCGTCGGCAATGCCGAAGCAGCGCGCGAGCACCCGCTTGACGTTGCCGTCCAGGATGGCGGCGCGCCGGCCGAAGGCGAACACGGCGATCGCGGCGGCAGTCGAGCGACCGATGCCGGGCAGGGCAGCCAGCGCCTCGGGCGCATCCGGGAATCGCCCGCCGTTTGCGTGGCACACCCGCCGCGCCGCGGCATGCAGGTTCCTCGCCCGCGCGTAGTACCCCAGCCCGCTCCAAAGGCGCAGCACGTCCTGCTCGCGGGCGCGGGCGAGCGAGGCCAGGTCCGGAAACCGGGCCAGGAACCGCTCGTAATACGGCACGACCGCGTCCACCTGCGTCTGCTGCAGCATGATCTCCGACAGCCAGACGCGGTAGGGATCGCTCAGGCCCTGCCACGGCATGCCGCGGCGGCCGTGCCGGGGCTGCCAGCGAACGATGGCGCGCGCGAAGGGGTGCATCGCCGCATTCTCGCCGCGTTTGACGCCGCGCGGCCAATTCGGCAACATTTGCGCCCTTCCGCCTCCCCCATGCTCGCCTTCATCTTGCGCCGGTTCGCGCAGGCCGTGCTCGTCATGCTGACGGTGGGCCTGATCGCGTTCTCGCTGTTTCGCTTCGTCGGCGACCCGGTGCTGTTCATGCTCGGCCAGGACGCCACGCCCGAGGACCGGGTGCGCCTGACGCAGCTCCTCGGGCTCGACCAGCCCTTCTACGTGCAGTACGCGCGCTTCGTCGGCCGCGCGCTGAACGGCGACTTCGGCATCTCGCTGCGCCAGGCGCGGCAGGTGTCGGACATCCTCCTCGAGCGGCTGCCCGCGACGCTCGAGCTGGCCGCCGTGGCGGCGTTCTTCGCGCTGGCCGCCGGTCTCGCGATGGGCGTGTACACGGCGCTGCGGCGGCGATCGTGGCTCTCGCAGGCGCTGCTCGCGCTGTCGCTGCTCGGGGTGTCGCTGCCCACGTTTCTCATCGGCATTCTGCTGATCCTCGTGTTCGCGGTCCTGCTCGGCTGGCTGCCGTCGTTCGGCCGCGGCGACACGGTGGCGCTCGGCTGGTGGTCGACCGGCTTCCTGACGCTCTCCGGGCTGAAGTCGCTGATCCTGCCCTCCATCACGCTGGGGCTGTTCCAGATGACGCTGATCCAGCGTCTCGTGCGCACCGAAATGCTCGAGGTGCTGCGCACCGATTACATCAAGTTCGCGCGCGCGCGCGGCCTCAGCGACCGCGCGGTGCACTTTCGCCATGCGCTCAAGAACACGCTGGTGCCGGTGATCACGATCACCGGCCTGCAGCTCGGCGCCATCATCGCCTTCGCGATCATCACCGAGACCGTGTTCCAGTGGCCGGGCATGGGCTTGCTGTTCATCCAGTCGGTGCACTTCGCCGACATCCCGGTGATGGCCGCCTACCTGTGCCTGATCGCGCTGTTCTTCGTCGTCATCAACCTCGTGGTCGACCTGCTGTACTACGCCGTCGACCCGCGCCTGCGCATCGACCGCGCGGTCGCCGCGCACTGAGCCGCCCATGACCGATCCCGTAGAGCACATTCGCCGCTACCACGCCGAACTCACCGCGCTGCGCCGCGATCTGCACGCCCATCCGGAGCTGGCGTTCCAGGAACAGCGCACCGCCGACATCGTCGCCTCGCAACTCGCCGCCTGGGACATCGACGTGCACCGCGGCCTCGCGGGCACCGGCGTCGTCGGCACGATCCGCGGCCGGTCGGTGGCGAGCGGACGGGCGGTGGGACTGCGCGCCGACATGGACTGCCTGCCGATGCAGGAGACCTCGCAGGTTACGCACCGCTCGCGCTTCGACGGCCGCATGCACGCCTGCGGGCACGACGGGCACACGACGATGCTGCTCGGCGCTGCGCGCTACCTCGCCGAGACGCGCCGTTTCGACGGCACGGTGCACCTCATCTTCCAGCCGGCGGAGGAAGGCGGCGGCGGCGGCCGCGTCATGCTCGAGCAGGGCCTGTTCGAGCGCTTCCCGGCGAACGAGGTGTACGCGATCCACAACTGGCCGTCGCTGCCGCCGGGGCAGATCGCCGTCCGGCCCGGGGCGATGATGGCGGCGACCGACGAGATCCAGCTCACCGTCCGCGGCCAGGGCGGGCACGGGGCGATGCCGCACCTTGCGGTCGATCCGGTGGTCGTCTCGGCGCACATCATCACCGCGCTGCAGACCAT
>DKBI01000091.1 GCA_002451175.1 Betaproteobacteria bacterium UBA6904 | reverse complement strand
GTGCGGGCAGCAGCGCGGCGAAGCGCGCCCAGCGCGCGGCCGCCTGCGCGGGCTGCTCGGCAGCGACGAATACGCAGGCCAGACCGCGCACCCGGTTCGGGTGCGACAGCCAGCGCGGTTGCCACAACGCTTCCGGCGTGAGCTGCTCGACGAACTGGATGCGGCCCTCGGGCATGCGCTCCGGCGGGACGCGAACGACGTGGAATCGTGCGATCGGCGCCTCCGGCTCGGGCGACACGGGGCGCTGCAACCGCACGAGGGGCAGGGGATCGAAGCCGTGCCAGCCCAGGCGCGCGTGCTCGTCCTCCGCCGCCGGCGTGCCGAAGCAGGCGAGGTGCACGCCCGAATACCGCCGCATCGCCGAGCGCAGGCGCGATGCGTTCGGCGTGTCCGCCGTCGGCGCGAGAAATTCCAGGTAGCCGCGCTCGAGCATGACGCAGACGTTGGAGGTACCCGCCGGCCCCTCCTGCGTGCTTTGCGCCGATGCCGGCGTGACGGTGAATCCCAGTCGCTCGAGCAAACGCGCCGCGGCGCCCAGTTCGGCGACGAAGTGCGACACGTGATCGAGGACCAGCGTGCCCGAGGGCGGGCGCTGCTGCGCGGCGGCCGTCATGACGCGCTAATATAAACGCCGTGAACCGGACCGTCGAACCGCAGCTGCAGACCGTGACCGGCGCCGAGGCGACCGTCGAGATGCTCGCGGCGCACGGCGTCGAAGTCATCTTCGGTCTGTGCGGCGACACGAGCCTGCCGCTCTACGATGCGCTGGCGCGCGCCGGGGAACGGGCCGGCGCACGCGCCCGCCCGCTGCGCCATGTGCTGACGCGCGACGAGCGGCATGCCGCATACATGGCGGACGGTTATGCGCGCGTCACCGGCAAGGTCGGCGTTTGCGAGGGGCCGAGCGGCGGCGGCGCGACCTACATCCTTCCCGGGCTGGTCGAGGCGAACGAGTCGTCGATCCCGGTGCTCGCCATCAACACCGACATCTCCGTGGCGGCGCGCGGGCGATTCACGCTCACCGAACTGGACCAGCGCGCGCTCATGCGGCCGCTGACGAAGTGGAATGCGGTCATCGACCGCGCGGCGGACCTGCCGCGCACGTTGCGCGCGGCGTTCGAGGCGATGACGACGGGGCGCCCCGGCGCAGCGCACATTGCGCTGCCGTTCGACGTGCAGAACGGCGCCGTGGAGCGCAGCGACCTGTGGGCCGACCCGTCGCTCGGCGAAGCGCCCGCGCGTCGCGTCGCGCCGGACCCGTTCCACATCGAACTCGCCGCGAAGCTGCTGCGCAGCGCGGCGCGACCGGTCTTCATCTGCGGCGGCGGCGTCGTGCTCGCGCGCGCCGAGCAGGAACTGGCCGAGCTCGCGGAGCGCCTGTCGGCGCCCGTCGCGACGACGATCAGCGGCAAGGGGACGATCGCCGAGGACCACGCGCTCGCCGCAGGCGTCGTCGGATCGAACGGCGGCACGCCGCAGACCCGCTCGATCGTGGACGCGGCCGATCTGGTCGTCTTCGTCGGCTGCCGCGCCGGCTCGGTGACCACGGAGCGCTGGCGCCATCCCGCGCCGGGCCGCGTCAGGGTCATCCACGTGGACGTGGATCCCGCCGTGATGGGGGTCACGTACCGCGTCGACGTGCCGCTCGTCGCCGACGCCAAGCTTGCGCTCGCCGCGCTCAGTGAGGCGCTCGAGCCCTTTCGCCGGCCGCTCGAGGCGGCTGCGATTGCGCAGGCAAAAGAGGCGAAGTTCGCCGCGTTCCATGCGCTCGCCGAATCGGGCGACGCACCGATCAAGCCGGAGCGCCTGGTCGCCGAGCTGACGCGCCAGCTCGATCCGGACGCGATCGTCGTCGCCGATCCCGGCACGCCCTGCCCGTATTTCTCTGCGTATTACCCGGTGCGGCGCGCCGGGCGCCAGTTCTTTTCCAACCGCGCGCACGGTGCGCTCGGCTACTCGCTGGCNNGCTGCCGATCACGCTCGTCGTCATCGCCAACGCCGTGTACGGCTGGATCAAGGCGGGGCAGAAGACCGGGTACGCGGAACGCTACTTCTCCGTCGACTTCGGCGTGACGGATCACGCCAAGGTGGCGCAGGCGTTCGGCATCACGGCGTGGCGCGTGACCCAGCCGGCGCAGCTGGCGGGCGTGCTGCGCCAGGCGCTCGCGCATGANNATCGGCAGACCTGCAAACGGCAAGATCGGCACGGCGCGTGCCGGGCCGCACGGACTGATTCGGAGACGCATATGCTCGAACGCAGCCATCACGACATGGGCGGGCAGCCCGGAGGACCGGTCGAGCGCAGCGAGCACGACTACGCGGAATGGGAGCGCCGGGTGGACGCGCTGATGGTGCTGCTCACCGGCGTCAAGGGCGGCAAGCGACTGATGACGGTGGACGAGCTGCGCAAGAACATCGAGACGATCGGTCCGCAGGCCTACGACGCCATGAGCTATTACGAGCGCTGGGTGACGTCCATCACGCAGACGATGATCCAGCGCGGCGTCGTCACGACCGAGGAGCTCGGCCGCAAGATGGAAGAGATCGCGGCGCGCTTTGCGGATCCCTGCCGGAAATGACGGCCCGGCCGCAGTACGCAACGGACTACCCGGCGGCGCCCGCGCGCTTCGCCGCGGGCGATCGCGTGCGCGTGCGCAGGGCGTATCCGCTCGGCCACATCCGCACGCCGCACTACATTCGCGGTCAGACAGGCGTGATCGAGCGCTGGTGCGGAAATTTTCCGGTGCCCGAGGAACTCGCGCAGATGCGCACCGGCCTGCCCGCGCAGCCGCTGTACCGCGTGCGTTTCGTCCAGCGCGAGGTCTGGGCGGACTATCGCGGGCGCCCGGAGGACGTCATCGAGATCGAGATCTTTCAGCACTGGCTGGAGGCGGCATGAGCGGCGCGGGCGAGGGCGACGAACTGGGGCGTTACGCGCCGCTCAGCTATTTCCAGCTCATGGAAGTGAGCCTGCGCGAGCTGCTCGTGGAGAAAGGCGTGGTCACCGAGGCCGAAGTGGCGGCGACGCTGGCGGACATGCGCGCGCGCGGGCCGGAGGCGGGCGCGCGTGTCGTGGCGCATGCCTGGACCGATCCCGCGTTCCGCGCGCGCCTCCTGGAAAACGGCACGCGGGCCTGCGAGGAGTTCGGGCTCGACGTGCCGGCGCTGCGCCTCGTCGTCGTCGA